>JASFMT010000073.1:0-11605 GCA_050117455.1 Gammaproteobacteria bacterium
GTGTCCCTGGATCAATTATCCAGCCAGGTAAAATCATTAACCATCGCCAAAGGCAAACAGCCATTGTATTGGCGGGCCTCGGAAGTGGAATACCTGTTGACGGTGGCCAATCACCGCCTCACCCTGGCGCGGGATGTCAAAACCGCCAAGCAGGCATTGCAGGATGCGGATAATCGCTTGCGGGCCATTGGTGATCCGGGCCTGATCCCGGTACGTGAAAAAATCTCTCAGGAACTGAATCAATTAAACAGTGTGGCGTTGCCGGATATTCCCGGGGTGGCCTCGCAGTTGGCCAGCTTGATGGACAGCGTGTCCCAGTTACCGTTCATCAGTCGCGCTATGACGATGCAGGCCCATCAAAAATCGGACACCGCTGGCGCGGACAAAGAATTCGACGGTGTTGGCCAGTTCGTGAAAACGGTGTGGAATGACCTGGTAGATGGTTTGTTTACCGTGCAACGCACCGACCAGCCGGTAGAACCCCTGTTGCCACCGGAGGAAAAACAATACTTACGGCATAATCTGCGCCTGAAGCTGGAACAGGCACGCACCGCCCTCCTGCAATCCGAAACACCTCTGTTTCGCGATAACTTGGCGGAAGTCCAGCAGTGGCTAAAACAATACTACGATGTTGAAGCCGCGGCGGTGAGCCACGTGCTGCAAACGGTAACGGATCTGCAAGACAAAGATCTGGATCCGCAACTGCCGGATATCAGCGGATCGTTGCGCGAATTGCGGGCGTGGATGGCGACCCAGGAACTGGGTTCGCAAGCGTCATCGGGCAGCACTAACAAAGCAACCGTGGCTGATGCCAACGATGAGGTGTTCCGCCCATGAGATGGCTAATTCTCACCATTATTACCATCAGCGTGGTGGCAGCACTGACGTTGTTAGCCATGCAGGATCGCGGTTACGTATTAATTAATGTCTGGGGCTATACCATCGAATCGTCGTTGGTGACCTGGCTGGTGCTGATCGCCCTCGCCTTTGGGGTTTTGCACTATACGCTGCGGCTTATGGGCAATATCTTTCGAGCGCCCAGAGACATGAAACAATGGCGCCGCCAACGCCGCCAGGATTTTGCCAACCAGGCGCTGCTGGACGGGTTGGTGAAACTGGCCGAAGGTGACTGGAAACACGCCGAAAAGCAGGTACTGCGGCATATCAAGGACAGCCGGGTGCCGCTGTTGAATTACCTGGCTGCCGCGCGGGCGGCCCATGAACTGAAACAGTTCGACCGGCGCGACCAATATCTGAACCAGGCCGGGCAAAACGCAGCGTCAACGGACGTGGGCGTAAAGTTAACGCAGGCGGAACTGCAATTGAGCCAGCATCATCAGGAGCAAGCGCTGGCAACATTGCGCACCTTGCAACAGGTCAACCCCCGTCATCCCACCGTACTCAAAACCCTGGCCCGCCTTTATCGGGACCTCGGTGACTGGAACAATTTTGTGGACCTTGTGCCGCGGTTGCGCAAAGCCAAGATTTACCCGGCCGACGAACTGGATAGGCTGGAACGCCATGCCTACCTGCAACTGCTTTCAGGGGATCCGGAAATGACTGCCGGGCAGCTGTCGGAGATCTGGTATCGCATTCCGCAATATGTTCAGGCCAGTCAGGACGTGCTGATCTGTTACATTCAGCGGCTACTGGCCACGGGCAACAGTGATATTGCCGAACCGCTGATTCGTAACGCCCTGAAACAGCAGTGGAACGATGAATTGGTGCGGCTTTATGGGTTAATCGACGCCGCCGACGCGCGCTCGCAACTGGAACATGCCGAACACTGGTTACACCAAAAAGACAACAACCCGGAATTGCTGCTGACCCTCGGCCGTCTCAGTTTAAAAAACCAGTTGTGGGGCAAGGCCCGGCATAACTTTGAAGCCAGTATCGGCGCCAATGGCCCACTGGATGCCTACTATGAATTGGGTAAGTTGCTGGAAACCCTGGGTGAAAAAGATCTGGCGTTGCGCTATTACCGGGAAGGATTGTCGCGTGCGCCGCAATGTGACTATTCCGTCGTAGCCGCCACCGCCAGGCCCCTGGAACTGGAGCATCAGACGGGGGATAAACCTCGCATTGCCGGTGCGCAGTCTTAAGCGTTGATTGTCAATTCGGTAGCGCACATCGATACGTTTGGACTGCATCGCCACTGCAGCAAAACACCTTCAGGTCCCCAGCTCGGTCTTTCTTCATTCGTTAATTTTTTCAATGGATCGCTTTACGGCAGGGCCCGCTTCAAACCATGGCCGGCGGCGGTTCAGGCGACAGGCTGAGACCTTTATCCATTTCGCGGCGCTGTTGTTGCGTAACACGATCGAGCATTGCCGGTTGTTTTATAACAATAACGCGCCGGTCGCTCGCTAACACGCCCTGTCGTTTTAATTGCGCCATCAGGGTGGAGACCGTTTGCCGGCAAACGCCTATCATGTCAGCAATATCCTGGTGAGTAAGCTTAAGGTCAATGATGATTTCGTTGTTCAACGTTTTGCCATAGTTGGAACCCAACCGTTGTAACAGGTTAACCAGTCGCTCGTGTGCATCGTCACACGTGACATGTAACAACGTATCGCCCAAAGTGCGAACGCGATGGGTTAACTGTTCGATAACCAGCAACGCCAGCGACGGCATGGCCGTGACTAACTGGTTGAAATCCGACTTTGCCAACGCGTAAACATCAGTGGTGGCCATGGACTGGGCATATAAACCATTGTCATAAGGCTGTGTATTTTCCGACATCCCGAAAATTTCGCCGGGAAAACAGAACCACTGGATACATTCATGGCCCGACGCCGCCAGCCGGAACAGTTTCACCCGTCCTGCTAGTAAAATGTATATGGTGTTGTTAGTGATATTTGCGCGGAAAATATAGTCTTTCTTTTTAAATTGTAATGGACTGGCGATGGTTTCAATGGCTTGCCGCTGTCGATCATTCAATGCGCTAAGGAAGTTAACCGTAGCATTTCCGTTATGCATTTCGTTTCATCCTATGGTGCCGCTCAGCGTTGTGGAGCTAACTCCAATGAGTATTGAGTGGTGAACAGTATTTCCTGCCTTACGTAAATATTCACTCCTTCGAGTTTCTGTCGTTTATGCGACAGACTTGTTACCCGCCTTCCCTAGAATAACGTTTTTACGGATTTTGTCTATATAAAACCACGAAACAAATATTAACCAATTATAACTAGATCATTTGTTCGACACTGTCGCTGGTTGTGACTAAAAAGCGGGGAAACATTTTTCGACAGTGGTATTTGACTGAGCACAAAAGTCAGGGAGGAACACGGTTTGTCGCAGGTGGAAAGAATTCGTGGCGAAGATCTGGCCATTCAAAATCTTCATTATTCGTATGGTGGACAGCTATCCATTTTTGAGGATTTAAATCTTAACGTTAAACCCAGTGAATTTTTGGCCATTATCGGCCCGTCCGGTTGTGGCAAAACGACGTTATTAAATTTGCTATCGGGATTTTATCATCCGGAACAAGGCAGTGTGAGGTTACGGGGCGAACCCATTGCACCGGAAGACACCCATCTCGGCTATGTATTTCAGCATGCCACCCTATTCCCCTGGTTAAGTGCCATTGAAAACGTGGAGTTTGGTCTGCGCATGACCGGCATGGAGCCGCAAGCGCGCCGGGAACGGGCGTTGAAATATTTTCATCTGGTAGGCCTGAAAGGTTTTGAAGACTACCTGGTGTTGCGATTGTCCGGTGGTATGCAACAGCGGGTTTCCCTCGCCCGGTCACTGGCGATGGAACCTACCTTATTGTTAATGGATGAACCCTTTGGCGCGCTGGATGCCATTACCCGGGAAACCATGAACGACGAATTGCTGCGCATCTGGGACGAACTGGGACAGACGGTGATTTTTATCACCCACGACATTGACGAGGCGGTGTACTTGTCTGATCGCATTGCCGTATTCGGCCGTCCGCCGTATGGCATTTATAAAATCATGGACAACGAATTACCCCGCCCGCGCAGCGGGCCCACCACGCGTACCACCGAATTGTTTTGGGAATATAAAAAGCAGTTGATTGAAGATATCGCGGTTGTCACCGCACAAAGTCCGCAAAGTGAAGAGGAAATGCGTGAACTTGATCTAACCCGTCACGCAGAACAAACGGCGTAGAGCTGTTGATAGCGCTATCCAGGGACCGTTACCAGAGGGAGATAAAACCCATGTTCAGAAAGTTACTGCCAATGCTTACCGTCATCCTATTGATGTTTTCATCTGCAGCGAGTGTCGCCGAGACCGTGAAAATTGGCTGGGTATACGCCATGGCTAATGCACCCATCCTGGTGGCGAAGGAAAAAGGTTATTTCAAGGACCAGGGTATCGATGTGGAAATTATGGAGTTTAAAAGCGGTCCGCTGGTCCACCAGGCGCTTTCCGCGGGTGAACTGGATATGGCGTATATCGGTTCGCCACCGGTCTATCACTGGTTTTCGAGGGGTCTGGACAGCCGGATACTGGCAAAAGTGAACTACGGCCAGGCGGCGGTTATCAGTCGCAAGGACTCGGGCATCGAACAACTCACCGATCTTAAAAATAAAAAAATGGCCGGCGTACGCAAAGGCAGTGGCATGGACGTGTTGCTGCGAGGATTTGTGCTGGGCGAAGCAGCCGAACTCAAGCCCGACCAGGATCTGGAAATTATCTCCATGCCCTCCGGCAATATGGACTCAGCCGTGGAGAAAAAAGTAGTAAATGCCGCGTTTATCTGGGAACCCTTTACGTCCAAATCACTGATTCGCGGTAATACTCAGGTGATTTTCGATATGAACAAAGCGGTACCGAAATACCCCTGGTATATCGTCATGGCCATGCCCGATACCCTGAAGAACAAGCGCACCGAAGTCATAAAGGTGCTGCGGGCGCATAAAAAAGCCGTGGACTATCTCAATTCCAAACCCAACGCGGGCAACGGTATTATCGCCAAAGCCTTTAATCTCGGCACCATTACCGACACCGAGGGTAAAAAACACAATGGGGTAGAAGTCGTGGCCATGGCGCGCGAGCGTCTGGGCTGGGAATACGAATTGAAACCCGGGGACGTGGATTTCATTCAACGCTTAATGAACTACTCCTACAAACTGGGATATATCAAAAAGCCGTTAAAGGCGGAAGATATTATCGATCACAGTTTGATGCAGGAAGCGTTGGCAATGAAATAACAATAATAATAAATCTTTAAGCCCTGATGGCGGTGGACGGTCATCAGGGCTTTCGTTTGATTACAGTTTTTGTTGTGACGTTGTGACAGTTTATAACGATAAGCATTAACCATAGATAACTGGCATGGCCAGAAGGGGTAGCGTCGTGAGTGTTCCTGCCGCAAAAATTGAATCCACGTCCTCGTCGCCATTGATGGAGAGTAAAAGTCCTTCGAGGATACTGGAATTTTTCCGTAACAATGCGTCGTGGTCCTGGTTGTCCATTCCATCGTTGTTGCTGGTGTGGATACTCGTTGCCACTCAGTTTGAATCTTATATATTGCCGCAACCGTGGGAAGTCCTGGATGAAGCGTGGAACGAGATGTTGTTCCCCACCCAGGAAGAATACATGGATGATGACGGTAATATTATCAAGATTCCCGAAGAGCAACGGGTCACCACCTGGAGGCTGGTCCAACAGGGTGAGTATGGTGCCGCGGTACAGCATCTGTTCCGCGGTGAAATATGGCCCCATGTGGGCTGGAGTTTGCTGGAGGAAGTGGGAGGGTTTGGCGCCGCGATTATTTGTTCGGTGATTTTCGGATTTCTGGCGGGGTTCTTTAAAGGCTTCCGTGAATATATCGTGCCGCTGAACGGGTTATTCATGGCAATACCGCCCATTGCCTGGGCGCCGCTGATGGTGATTATTTTCGGGCTCGGCTACACGACCATTGTCATTGTCATTTTCATTTCCGCGGTGAATCCCATGATCCTCACCATCATGGAAGGGGTGTTGCAGATTCAGGGTCAGGAAGTGCGGGCGGCGCGTATCCTCGGTGCCCGCCGATGGCAACTGTTTCTTTACGTTTATTTACCTGCCAGTTTGCCGTTTGTCACCGCCGCATTGCGGATCGGTTTTAGCCAGGCGTGGCGAGCACTGGTGGCGGCCGAAATGATTGGCGCCTCGGTGGGTTTGGGATACCTGGTGCAGACCGCCGGTGAAGTGGGTAACTCCCGGCTGGTGCTGCTGGGGATCGCCATGATCGGGCTGTTCTCGTATATGTTTGAACGCCTGCTGTTTCGTCCCATTGAAAAGCGTTACGAAGTATGGCGTTTGACCTAAATCCTCTAATAACTCAAAACATATTAACAATACACCCAGGCAACGGTATCGACCTGGTTACGGAGAAGTATGCATGAAAAAACTGTCGGAAGCAGAACTCAAAAAACAACTGGGTGAATATACCGCACCCGCCGGCCTCTATAGCAAAACCAAGGAAATGTCCTTCCTTGGCAAGGTGACCAGTCATATTGAAAAACTCGAAGCCGGGAGCTGGCAGGAGATTATACTGGATTTCGAAGTGGGCGCTTCCGGCATTGCCGATGGCGCCTGGATGAAAGCGACATTTAAGTTTTATTCCGACTGGGCATTGTTTCAGACCAGTGATCCGGCCGGTGCCAATTATGTATCGGCGGAATACCAGGCCGGTCCCCTCGCGGAAGGTCAAAGCCCGGCCACGGTGCAGTCATTAAAAGTGCGTTTTGACCAGAAGGGCCATGAACGCCCGTTTCAAAAAGCAGTGATCGTGGACACCGTCGACGGTTTTTTAAAACCCGGTGACCATATCATTATTCGCCTCGGCGACCGGCGTTTTGGCGGGCCCGGTACCCGTATCCAGACCTTCGTGGAAAAAGACTTCCGTTTTCGCTGCTATGTCGATCCGCTAGGCACCTCGCGGTTTTGCGCCATTCCCGGCGATATCGTATTTGACGTGATGCCAGGCGCTCCCGCGCAATTACAGTTGACTGCGCCACGGTTGGTGCGCACCGGTGAAAAGCTAACGTTACGCGTTCGCGCAGAGGACAACTGGGGTAACACCTGCTGGGACCTGGACGGAGCCAGGGTGCATGTTACGGGTTTGATTGAAGGCGCCAGTGTCTTTGAAACAAGCGCCACGCTGCAGCCCAATGGCTGGGCGATTGCACAACTGGACGATGTGCCCACTCAACACACTGGCGAACTGGAAATTCACGCCGCTATTCCTGATCATCCGGCGGTGCCGGGAGCCCGTTGTTACATACAATTCGACAAAGACCTGCCCTATCCTCGCAGTTATTTTGGTGACTTGCATGTACATTCCGATGACACGGTGGGGACCAATAACACCACCTACAACTTAACCTACGGTCGCGACGTGGCGGGACTGGATGTGCTGGGTTATACCGCCAATGATTTTCAGATTACCAAACAACGCTGGGACAACGCGGTCGAGTTAATCAACGAACTGAACCGGGATGGGGAATTTGTCTGTTATCCCGGCACCGAGTGGTGTGGTAATTCCTGCGCAGGCGGCGACCACAACGTGGTGTTTTTACATGATGACAAACCGCGGTTTCCCTTTGACGAAGACGGTAACGTCTGCCGGTCCTTTGAATGGAACGAGGACATGTCCAGTGACCAGATCGAGCCGGGTGCCTGGCCCCTGGAAGAATTGTGGGCCACTTATATTGATAATCCCGAAGGTCATTTGTTAATGCCCCACGTGGGTGGCCGCCGCTGTAACCTGGACTGGCATCATCCGGTGCTGGAAAAACTGGTGGAAATCGAATCGGCCTGGGGTCATTTTCCCTGGCTGTATGAGGAAGTGATGCGGCGGGGATACAAGCTCGGTGCTTCGGCCAACGGGGACGAACACCGCGGCCGTTGCGGTGGCGGCGTTCCCGGTACCGCGGTATTTGGTACCAAGGGCGGCCTCACCGGGATTATTGCGCAACGCCTGGATCGCAAAACCATCGGTGAGGCATTGCGGGCGCGTCATACCTGGGCCACTACCGGTGAACGATTAGTGGGACTCACAAGCTGCGGCAAATACATTCAGGGCGATGAATTTGATGCCAGCGGCAGCGCCACCATTGGGTACCGGTTTCTTGGTGATGCCGGCTGGGATGAAATCGCCGCTTATGATCATACCGGTTGTTTCTGGCGTCGCAATTTACAGGAAGAATCCGGTTATTCTGATCGGCGCATCCGGTTGCGCTGGGGTGGCGCCCGTATTAAAGACCGCTACCGCTGGGCAGACTGGAAAGGCACCATTACCATTACCAATGGTATCGTGAACAGCTTCAATGCCCATGGGTTTGAACACGACGAAGAAACCTGCGGCCGTGTTTCACCCACCACCATTCGTTTTCGCTCAGACACCTATGGCGATGCCGATGCCATTGATCTCGATGTGAGTAACCTTGAACATTGCACTATCCGCGTGGAAGGCACCATCGACGGTTATGTCAAAGTGGGTAACCCCCTGGACGGCAATCCTTTTGTGCATTGTCCCACGTTCAGCTGGGAAATCACCGGCCAGGAACTAATGGCGGGTGGTGCGCTTCGCAAGGAACTGGGCGGCGCGGACCTGTTTCTGGCCCTGGAACGGCTCAGTGACCGAGCCATGCCCCGCGATGTGTCGGGAACGCTGGAAGTTGAGCCGAGCAATGGCCCGCACGGTTTCCGGCCGGTTTACCTGGCGGCGCGGCAGGTGGACGATGGTAAGGTGTGGACCTCCGCCATGTTTATCCATTTTAAATAGCATTGCCAGCGGGTCGACTCAGTCCGTGGAATGAGTACAGTTGGACAGCTTCATCGCCCTGCAGAAAATTCACGAACCGCTCACCCCATTCACTGCTATCACATAGCGCAGTTACATAAAACGTGGTCGTCACATTTGCGGGGTCGGGGTGCGGTGACGCCTTGCTGCCACCCAGCGGGATAAAATCAAAAAGATCCGGAAAGATGCGGGTATAACGCAATGCCAGATGGTAATATACCATGGCAACATCTGCCTCGTCGTTATAAAGCGCCTGCGGTGCTTCGCGGTGATGAATGCGCTCACCAAACACGGTCGCCGATGCGCCCGCCGAGATTTTGGTTTCCAGCTTTTGAATATCCACACCCGCTTGTTGCAACAGTCCCTGTAGCGTCTGGTAATATACCTGGTAACTGGCTTTTTCCGTATCAGGGTTGGAAATAAACAACCGCACATCGTCCCGCAAGACATCCTCTATACAAGTGATATTTTTCGCATTGGTTTTGTGAATTAACAGCACGTTGCCACGGCTTTGCATGAACGGCTGGTAATCCTCGACAAACCCTTCATCGCGCAACTGCTTCATTATGGTCAGCGGGCTGATAAACACATCCGGTTGCCGCGACAAGCGCAGATTTCCTACGTCAATGGCGCCGTGCCGCAATCCCGCCAGCAACAGGTTGGGCGGCGTAGTGGCGTAAAAAATATCCTCCACGGCGGGGTGCTGCTTTGCAAACAGTTCGGTCACCGCCTGTAACGCCATGTGATGATTGCCGTCGGAATAAACAGCGAGTTTTGCCCGCAGGGGATCACCATGGAAATCCAGGCAAAGATTGGAAGCCGGTTGCCACAAGGGCGGTACGCTGTTGTTTTCAATGGCCTGTTCCGTTGGCCAGGGGAGGTTATCTTCCATAGGTCGAGCATAAGTAAATATTGCCATAAAAACAATTTTTACAGGTAAAACGATGGTTAACGGTCATTCAGCGCGTTATGGTAGAAATAGACAATGGTTCTCAGGCCATGAATCGTGACAAATGGAGGTTGGGAAGTTGAAAGCGATGCAATTATTACAATTCTTTCTGGTACTGGCTGTGGCTTTGCTGGTCGCTCCCCTGTCAGCCGCGGATAATCATATGCGTTGTGGCACCAAGCTGGTATCTGTGGGGGATACCAAAGCCGAAGTCTTGCTCACCTGTGGTGAACCGTTAACGAAAGAAACCATTGCCGTTGGCGAGCAGACGGAACGTTCGGAATTTCGCGCGAAGTATCCGTTACTGGTTAAACACGGTTTGTTGAACCGCGGTGGCGGTAGTGGCTCCCTGGAGCGTGAGTCTTCGGTGACTTTTCCCATCGATCAATGGACTTACAACATAGGCACCGGCAAGTTTCTACGTATCCTGATTTTTCAGGGTGGCCGGCTGGCGGTGATTGAAAAGGGAGACCGAATGTAACGCTGTCGAGAACTGCGTTAACGTTCTAAATTAAGGCGCCTGAAACTCAAAGGCGTCGGAAAAATAGCGTTCCGTCGGTAAACCGCATTTGGCGAAGGCTTCCCGGCCCGCATGAACCATCGGCGGCGGGCCGCTGGCGTATACTTCATAACCGGAAAGATCCGGAAAATCCTTCACGATAGCCTCGTGAACCAGTCCCCTGCGCAGGGATGGATCGTCGTCCGCTTGCGGCTCCGATAACACCGGAAGGTATTGAATATGACTGAAGTCCTGCGCCCATACCTGTGCATGCTTGTGCATATAAAGATCCCGTTGTGCACGCACACCCCAATATAAGTACATGGGCCGAGTTATGCTGTGCATGATGGTGTACTCGATAATACTTTTTATCGGCGCAAAACCGGTTCCACCGGCCATGAATATAATCGGTAAATCGGAATCCTCCCGCAAATAAAACTGGCCACGGGGGCCTTCCACCCGCAGGATGGATTTTTCCTGCAGCTCTTCGAAGACATAACCGGTAAAGTTTCCGCCCTCAACATGCCGAATATGCAGTTCGAGGTTGTCTTCACCATAAGGGGCGTTCGCCATGGAAAAGCTGCGGTGGCGTCCGTCCGGCAGCAGAATATCAATGTACTGGCCCGCCAGGAAAGCAAACGATTCCATTACCGGCAGTTTGAGCTTTAGCTGTATGACGTCATGACAAAGCAGCTTTTTGGCAATCACCCGGCAGGGCAGCTTTTTAATCACTATATCCTGCTCAGGCGGTAGCTCATGGGCTTCAATCACCAGATCGGACAATGCATGGGCCTGACACAACAGGGTGGCTCCCGCCTGTTTTTCTTCGTCCGTCAGCGACAGGGACTCGGCAACGGGGTATTCAATATCACCGGATACCAGCATGCTTTTGCAGGTACCGCAATTGCCGCTGCGGCAACCGTAGGGCAAGTTGATCCCCTGGCGCAGGGCCGCGGTTAACACGGATTCCTCGTCGTTGACCTCGAATGTGGTATTGCTGGGCTTTAACGTTACTCGGTGACTCATCGATGTTAATCAGCTTGAATGTTCTGCCAGGGTGTCTGGTATTGTGTGTAGACCGATATCCGTTGGTCTGACAAAGACATCAAAAGTACTGTCCCATGGTTCGGTTATCGATCACGGGTGAAATTCATTGATGCCATCCGGTAAATGGGTATGGCTGTCGATTCCTTCCGCCCTGAGGGAAACGTTGGTTCATATACAATGTCTTTTTCGTTATGTTATGGCGATATTCTTAAAAACAAGCAACACGACAGTCATTATTGACTATGATTTCGGCATTATGCGGGATACCCGCAACAGGATAAACCATGAAAAAAATATGTATAAGTGGCTGTGGTGATATCGGCCAGCGCGTGGCACAGCGTTATCA
>JASFMT010000074.1:0-11566 GCA_050117455.1 Gammaproteobacteria bacterium
AAAGTGTTTCACCAGGCGGGCATTAGCTGGACGCTGAGTTCCTATGCATCGGAAGCCGCCAACTTCTCGATGTTTATTGGCAGCCACGACAACCTGAAAAAGGTCGCCATGCGAATTCGCCAGGCCGCCCTCGACCTGGGTGTGAAACGCATTGTGGTGGGCGAATGCGGTCACGCCTGGCGGGTCGCTTACAGTTTCTGGAATACCCTGATTGGTCCGTTTGATTTTCTGGATCCCAAGTACCCGGCGCCGCAACATATCTGCGAAGTCACCTATGACCTTATCAAGCGCGGCGCCCTTAAGCTGGACAAGGAAGCCAACGACCATCGCATCATTACCTATCATGACTCGTGTAACGTGGCACGCGCATCGCGCATGGGTAACATCCCTGGCGGACAATTTGTTATCCCCCGCGAGATTATAAAATCGTGCGCCAACCATTTTTATGACATGCCACCGGATACCATTCACGAAGGCACGTTTTGCTGCGGTGGCGGTGGTGGCCTGTTAACGGATGATTTGATGGAAATACGGGTCAAAGGCGCCTTTCCCCGCATGGAGGCACTAACCAAAGTCGTGGAAGAATATGATGTAAATACGCTGGTCGCCATTTGCGCGATCTGCAAAACACAATTTGCCAAGGTACTACCGTATTATAAGTATCAGATGGATATGATCACCAGCCTGCACCAAGTGGTGGGTGATGCAATCCAGTTAGGTACCAATCATTAATCAATGTTTGATGAGATAAAAATTTTTACATTTAGCGAATTGAAAAAAACCGTCGCGTAGCAACAGGAGAAAGCATTATGGCAACGCCAGCAGATAAAGTTAAACAGGGGCATACGTTTCGTAAGTTCAAGGACCACGATCATGCTCATCTGCCATGGAAAGAGCAGATTTTCCAAGCTGACCATACACACAAATGCCCGACCTACGTCCATCAGACACCACCCTGCCAGGGCAGCTGTCCGTCTGGTGAAGATATTCGCGGCTGGCTGAATATTGTGCGGGGTATCGAAAAACCATCCGGTGAAATGAGCTGGCAGGAATACGCGTTTCGCCGTTCCACGGACGCCAACCCATTTCCGGCCATTATGGGCCGTGTCTGCCCTGCTCCCTGTGAAGACGGTTGTAACCGTAACGAAGTGGAAGACCACGTGGGCATTAACGCCGTTGAACAATTCATCGGCGATAACGCCCTGAACGAAAACTACAAGTTCGAAGCAGGTCCGGATACCGGCAAGAGCGTGGGCATTATTGGTGGCGGACCTTGCGGCCTGGCTGCCGCGTATCAATTGCGCCGCATGGGCCATGCCTGCACGGTTTATGATGATCATGACGAACTGGGCGGCATGATGTTTTACGGTATTCCGGGCTATCGGACGCCGCGTGAAGTGCTGGGCGGTGAAATCGGCCGCATTACCGACATGGGAGTCGAAGTCAAACTGAAAACCCGCGTCGGTACCGACATCAGCCTCGACGAGCTGGAAAAGAAACACGACGCTGTCCTGTTCGCCATCGGCGCGCAAAACGGCCGTAGTCTTCCCATCCCCGGCGCCGAGGCCACTAATTGCATTTCCGGTGTGGCGTTTTTAAGTGCTTTTAACCAGGGCCGCCTGCAAGCGGTATCCGGCAGGGTGGTCGTTGTCGGTGGTGGTGACACGTCTATCGACGTTGTCTCCGTTGCCCGCCGCCTGGGAAATATTTCCACCATTGCGGAAAAAGACCGTCCCGAGAACGTGGTACTGGGTCATACCGCCCACGACGTCGTTGACATCGCGGCAAAAGAAGGCGCCGATGTTATGCTGATTTCCCGTCAGCCCATTGAAAGCATGAACGCGGCCAAGCACGAAATTGACGACGCCACCCGCGAAGGTGTGGAAATTCAGGGTTCATTAAATCCCGTGGAAGTCATCAGGGACGAAAATGGCCGCGCCAAAGCGTTGCGCGTCGCCAAAATGACCTATGAAAGCGGTAAAGGTGAAGTCATTGAAGGTTCCGAGTTCGACATCGAAGCCGATCTGATTGTTTCCGCCATCGGCCAGTCCGGTGATTTCCGGGGTATGGAAGACTTCGCCAATGAGCGTGGCCTGATGGATGCCGACAAGCACTTCCAGATCCCGAATAAGCCCGGTTTCTTTGCCGCGGGCGACATTGTTCGCCCTCACCTGCTGACGACAGTCATCGGCCAGGCCTCGGTTGTGGCGGAGACCATTGACCATTACTTCAAGAATGAAGAAATGCGCAAGCGTCCGAAGGTAGATGTGCACCACTTCAACCTGCTGGAAAAACTGCGCGAATCCGGCCTGGAACCGGAGAAATTTGATCCGGAGGGTGATACCAAGACACGGGGTATCGATCGTGGCCGCCGCGGCACCAGCGATGAAGAGTTCGCGATACACAACTACGAGGACCGTTCCGCGCACCAGATCATTCCTGCGGACAAGCTGTTTCTGGGCCATTTTAAATACGAGCCCCGCTACAAGCGTAAGGAATCGGTACCCACAGCAGAAGAAGTGTTGGGTCATTTTGAAGAACGTGTTTACGGCTTGCCCGAAGAAGAAACGGTCGCTGAAGCCAAACGCTGCATGAGCTGCGGCATGTGCTTTGAGTGTGATAACTGCGTTATCTATTGCCCACAGGACGCTGTCTTCAAGGTGAAGAAAGACAAGCATACCATGGGCCGTTACGTGGACACCGACTACGACCGTTGCATCGGTTGTCATATCTGTGCCGATGTATGTCCGACGGGCTACATTCAGATGGGACTGGGCGAATAAACGCACCCCTCTGAAACAAAATCGTTATCGTAACCGGTCAGGCAGCATATAGCCTGGCCGGTACCCGATAACACCCATGACCGTAACAGGACCGTAAAGAGTACCCTGTCACTGCGGGACGCAGTGACAAAGCAAAACCAAAAAAAACGACAGAGCCCTTGCGCGTCGAACGCCACTACAGATAATGATACAGTGATGTGGCAGCCTGTAGCGTGAGACACAAGGCAACAGTTACATTTTAATTTCGAGCAACATTAGCAATCTGACAAGGAACCGCACGTGTTGTCCAGACCAGTAAAATATATTTTCCACCGCCCCGCTATCCTGGGCCTGATTATTATTGCCATCAGTGCACTTTCCGTCACCGCATGGGCCGACGCACCGCTACCGGATATCTCCAAACCCGAAGGTAAAGACCAGTGCGTCGAACCCACGGATTTCATGCGCAAGAGCCATATGGACCTTTTGCTGCATCAGCGGGACGAAACCATGCACCGTGGTATTCGCACGAAAAAGCACTCGTTAAAAGAATGCATCGACTGTCACGCTGTCTACGATAACAGCGGCCAGCCCGTCAGCCACCTGAATTCCAAGCATTTCTGCGTGCAATGCCATGAATACGCTTCCGTATCTATCGATTGCTTTGACTGCCATGCTTCAAAACCAGAACAAAAGAAAGCGGAACGAAGCCTATGAGTGAAAACGAAAACAAAATTGATGAATACCGCCGGGGGTTTCTTACCAAAGGAGCAGCCGTTGCCGGAATGGCCACCATCGCGCCGGGCGTGATTCTGCACACTGTTGCCAGGGCCAAACCCGCTGATCAAGCGGTCAGCAGCGAAGTTCGCTGGGGGTTTTTAATCGATGCCAACAAATGTGCCGACAATTGCAACGCCTGCGTCGAAGCCTGCGATGAAGAAAACGGCCTTAAGGGTCATGACCGTCCCCGAACCGATGCACAATGGATCCGCAAGGTTACTTTGCGCAATAAGGAGACCCGGCATACCATCAATTTGCCCATGATGTGCCAGCATTGCGCCCACCCTCCCTGCGTGGACGTTTGTCCCACCGGTGCCTCCTTTAAACGGGCGGACGGTATTGTGCTGGTGGACAAACATATCTGTATCGGTTGCCGTTACTGCATGATGGCCTGCCCGTACAAGGCACGTTCTTTTATTCATGAAACCCTCACCGATCAGGATCCTGATGTGCCACGGGGCAAAGGCACCGTGGAAAGCTGCACCCTGTGCGTGCACCGCGTTGACCGTGGAGAAATTCCAGCTTGTGCGGAAGCCTGCGCCAAGACAGAGGAAGGACCCGCCATATTATTTGGCAACCTCAACGATCCCGACAGCGAGATCTCCAAACGTCTGGCCTCGGAAACCAGCACCCAGATACGGGCTGATTTTCATCTCAACACCGGCGTGCGTTACCAGGGAATCTAAGCATTAACCAGCCGATACAAAAAGCAACGATAAGCAACGGAACCGGATAACCATGAAAGAAACCATTCATTACCGCGACATACCGGGCAACAGCATGGGTTACTATGGCGTGATCACCATCCTGTTAGTGCTCATTGGCCTGGGCCTGGGTGCGGCCTACTACATGGAACACCAGGGTCATCATGTGACAGGTATGACCAACCAGATTGTCTGGGGTATGCCCCACGTGTTTGCGGTATTTTTGATCGTTGCGGCATCCGGCGCATTGAACGTCGCATCCATCTCTTCGGTTTTCAATAAAAAACTTTATAAGCCACTGTCACCATTCTCGGGGTTGCTGGCGATCGCCCTGCTCATCGGCGGTCTTTGCGTGCTGGTGCTGGACCTCGGCCGTCCTGACCGCCTCATCGTGGCCATGACGTACTACAATTTCAAATCTATCTTTGCCTGGAACATCTTTTTATACACCGGCTTTCTTGCCATTGTGGCGGTTTACCTGTGGATGTTAATGGAGCGCCGATTCAACAAATACAGCAAGCCGGTTGGCTTTTTTGCCTTTGTATGGCGCCTGATACTCACCACCGGTACCGGTTCCATTTTTGGTTTTCTGGTGGCGCGGCAGGGCTACGACGCGGCCATCATGGCTCCGACATTTATCCTCATGTCGTTTTCTTTTGGGCTGGCCATCTTTAATGTACTGCTCGTCGGCATTTACAGCGGCACTGAACGTCCCCTGGGCACCGCCATTATTGAAAGATTGCGTAAATTGCAGGGCGTGTTTGTGGCAGCGGTGATGTTTTTCGTGGTGATTTACCATATCACCAACCTGTACGCCACCGAACACCACGGCTGGGAACATTTTATTCTCGATGGCAACAACGTTTACACCGGGTTGTTCTGGCTGGGATTTGTGTTAATCGGGAGCCTGGTGCCCATGGCCATATGCCTGCTGAACGGGTTTAAAAATTCCGCCCGCTGGCTGGTCACAGCGTCTATCCTGGTTGTGACAGGCGGTTTGGCGCAGATGTATGTGATTATCATTGGTGGCCAGGCCTATCCGCTGGATATGTTTCCCGGCTACGAAGTTTCCAGCAGCTTCTTCGACGGCGTTGTCGCCAGTTATACCCCCAGCATTTATGAAATTGGTCTGGGTGTCGGAGGATTTGCGTTTGGCATTTTCATCGTGATGGCCGGCATCAAGATACTGCGTTTTCTGCCCCATAGCCTGGCCGACCACCTGATTGATCCACACGCTCGCAGCCAGGAATCAGAACAGGATGCACCGGCCGTCCAGGGCGAACAAGCCAGCGCGTAAGCGGTCCAAAAAAGCAGATTCGACATTCCGCGATACACAGCGACAGCGTGATGTTGTCGTGCTTTATCGGACAATCGATAAAGCCAACTATCTCTGAGGTAATAATATGTACTACGAAGAGCACCCCTTTGCACAATACGTCCGCATACTGGGTAAAGGCCGTAAGGGTTCCCGTGGGCTCACTCAGGAAGAAACCTATGAATGTTTCCGGATGATTCTTAACAATGAAGTCACCCCGGAACAGCTAGGGGCGTTTCTCATGTTAATGCGCGTTAAGGAGGAAACCCCGGAAGAAGTCGCCGGTGCAGTACTGGCTGTACGCGATTATCTGAATATCACGGATACGGATATCCAGGTGGATCTGGACTGGTCTTCTTATGCGGGCAAACGCCGCCACCTGCCCTGGTTTATCCTGACCACCTTAACCCTGGTGGAAAACGGCTATACAGTATTTATGCACGGCGCCAGTGGCCATACCAATGGCCGGGTTTATACCAAAAACGTCCTGAATGCGCTGGGCATCGAGCCCTGCAATTCCATGGATGAGGCCTGCCGCAACCTGAAACAGGACGGATTTGCTTATCTCGACATCGAGTACATGGTGCCCCGGTTACACGAGATTATTGAACTGCGTCCATTCCTGGGGCTGCGATCACCGGTACACACCATTTCTCGCATGATCAACCCCTTCAACGCTCCTTACCTGATGCAGGGGATTTTTCATCCAGGCTATCAGCCCACGCACCAGCAGGCGGCCATGATGCTGAACCAGCCGCACATGGCAGTCATTAAAGGCGATGGCGGTGAAATTGAACGCAACCCCGATATGGAATGCCTGGTACAAAGTGTCCATGATGGCGAGATGTCCGATGAAACCTGGCCCGCCATGTTCAACAAGCGCCATGTGAAAGATGCCGAGATGGATATCAGGCGCCTGAGCCAGCTATGGCGGGGTGAAATAGAAGACGAATATGCCAGTGCCGCGGTAACCGGTACCCTGGCCATCGCCCTGAAAATGATGGGCAAGGCAGACAATCAAAAAGACGCCGAAGCGCTCGCAGTCGAACTGTGGAACAAACGCACCAGGGATAAATACGGCGCCGCGGCCTAACGCGGCGCCTGTTTTATTGGCGGTCCCACGCTAATCAATTTCCATGAGTCACTTTCTCATTTCCGCCGCCCATAAATCGTCGGGCAAAACCACCATCAGCCTTGGACTTTGTGCCGCCCTGAAAGCCAGAAACCTGAAAGTCCGGCCATTTAAAAAAGGCCCGGACTATATCGACCCCATGTGGCTGGGCAAAGCGGCCGGTCAGAGTTGTCATAATCTGGATTTTAACACCATGGATGCCGATGAAATCCGGCAGACCTTCCACCGTTATTCCGCCGGCAACGACATCAGTATCATTGAAGGCAACAAAGGTCTTTATGACGGCCTGGACCTGGAAGGCAGTAACAGTAACGCGGCGCTTGCACTATTGTTAAATGCGCCGGTGGTGTTGGTGATCGATGCCCGGGGTATGACCCGTGGCATTGCGCCATTGATATTGGGTTATCAGGCTTTCGAAACCAGACTGAATATCGCCGGTGTTATACTCAATCAACTGGGCGGCAGCCGACACGAATCCAAACTGCGTGCCGTAATCGACCACTATACGAACGTTCCCGTGATTGGCGCCGTCCATCATGACCAGGAGTTGCAAATACTGGAACGCCACCTGGGCCTGATTCCCAGCAACGAAATGGAACAGGCACAGCAACGCATTGACCTGGTGGGCAACCGGATCGCGGAACAGGTTGACCTTGACCGGTTAATAGACCTGGCCGGTAAGGCCACACCGCCCTCCGTAGCCAAATCGGATATCGTTGCATCGCCGCCATTCAAAGTGCAACCGCCCTGTCGTATCGGCATCGCCAAAGATGCCGCATTTGGCTTTTATTATCCGGGTGACCTGGAAGTGTTTGAACAGGCCGGCGCCGAACTGGTTTACTTTGATACCTTGCACGACGACGCATTACCGGATATAGACGGCCTGTTTATCGGCGGCGGCTTTCCCGAAACGCAGATCCCAGCCCTGGAAAATAATCGCTCCATGCGCCAGTCCGTTCGCAACGCGATCGATGAAGGACTGCCGGTCTACGCGGAATGCGGTGGATTAATGTATTTAACGCGCAGCATCCACTGGAACAACCAGCATGGCGCAATGGTCGGAGCCATCCCGGCGGATACCGTCATGCATCACAAACCACAGGGCCGCGGCTATGTCATTATTGAAGAGACCGATGACCATCCCTGGCCGGCGGCCGCTGAGAAACCACAAAGACCGACCACAATTCCAGCCCATGAATTCCATTACTCTAGCCTGCAAAACTGCGGGCAGGTAAAATATGCGTATCGCATAAGACGCGGAACTGGCATCGACGGACAGCACGACGGCATCGTTTACAAAAATGTGCTCGGTTGTTATGCCCATTTACGGGACGTTAAAAGTCATCACTGGGTTTCGCGTTTTTTACAGTTCGTTCAACAGCGTCAATCGGCACATTAGCCGTTTAATTTCAATAATGTTAAAACAGCAAAGCAGGTATTTATTATGATCACAGTATCCCCGGAAGCGGCAAAACAAATCCAGAATTCCGCCAAACAAAGCAATGCTGAAGGCATGTGTCTGCGCGTCGCTGTCCGCGTCACACCCGACGAAACTTACGACTATGGCATGGGGTTTGATCAAGCCACCGAAGAAGATATGCGCAACACCTCCGAAGGCATCGATATCGTGGTAGCTCCTGACCACGCTGAACTGCTGCATGGTACACATATAGATTATGTTGAACTTGAAACCGGTGAGTATAATTTTATTTTTCAAAATCCCAACGACCCCAATTACAAACCACCGAAAGAAGACTAGTAATATCGCCCGGCGCCACGTGCCGGGCATTTAAAAATCCCCGCAAAATACCAGCTCATATTTGCCCATTCATTTTATATCTTTGCATATCGCTTTTACCGTTATTGCGGTGTTTCTTGCACTTCCAGTTGGTTTGTATTCACGCAACAAACCATGACAATTGTCGTTGGATATCATAATCCCATCGATTAACACATCGATATACCTTCGCCGGCAAAACACCACAACAACAAGATAAATTAATTCGCCGAACGCCACTTCAAAATCTATAATTACTAGCAATACCAAGACATACTAATACAATCATTCTTAATGTCCCTGGCACTCGATATCTCCAGCAGCACGACCGCTACAGCAAAACATCGGCGGATCAAACTACTGATTGCTATCTGCGTATTACTCTTAATCTACATGGCAGGCGCGTATACCGGCCTGTTGCAGGGCATCAATGCGAGCTGGTGGTCAGACTTTTTCTGGACTACGGCCTCCTTTGCAGCGGCGTTGCGTTGTTTTGCGACAGCAAGAAACCGTGGCTTACCTCACGAACGACGCGCCTGGAATTTTTTTGGCACTGCTGCATTGTCCTGGTTTACGGGAATGCTCGTCTGGGATTTTTATGAAATTTTCGCCGGAGTACTGGTTCCCTTTCCCAGCATAGCTGACTGGTTTTTTCTCGGTTATCCGGTATTTTTTACCGCCGGTGTTTTTTACTTTCGAGCACAAATGCCGACGCGGCAATACAATATGATTCAGATAGCCAACCTCGGCCTGATTATCAGCACCATCATCGTATTATGTTTTATAGTGCTCTCCCACGCCCTGCAACAATCTGATAAATCGCTATACTATGAATCCTTTGCCCTGTCCCATGCGCTTTTTAACTTTACCTGTTTTGTGTTTGCCGTTTACTGTTACTGGTTTTACGTATGGCGGGACAACCGGCCCAGTTTCCGGTTAATGTTACTGGCACTACTTCTTTTTGCCCTTACTGATACCTTATATGGTATGCAATTGCTGGGAGAATCCTTTAGCGGTATAAGTTACCTTAACATCTACTGGCTAGTGGCATTTGCGCTGCAATACTGGGCTGCCTTTGAACAGGACCTGGTGATTTCACCACTGCCGCAAAAAACAGACGCAAGGGGCATGCCCCGGGCACAAAAATACGAGGCCATTATGCCCGCGTTGTGCCTGTTTTTCGTAGTCGCCGTTTCTTTAATATTCAAAGACCGGCTGAATGAGACCACTTACACGGTAATGACAATTGCAGCCATCACCTTTGCAGTTTTTCTTACCTTGCGTGAATGGCAGTCCAACAGCCTGGAACTGAATTTGATGAGTGAATTACAGGCTGCCAAGACAGAGCTGGAGCAACGCGTCGAGCAACGCACCGCCGAACTATCCGATGCCATTGAAGAACTGGAGGCATTCAGTTACTCGGTTTCCCATGATCTGCGCGCACCGCTGCGTGCCATAAACGGTTTCAGCCAGGCGCTGGAGGAGGATTATGCAAAGCAAATAGACGAAACCGGCAATGACTACCTGCAACGGATACGCCAGGGCACCGAAAAGATGAGCAACTTGATTGATGCCCTGCTGACATTATCACGGATAAGCCGACATTCCATCAAACGTAAAACAGTTTCCCTGGACCAGATTGCAGAAAATATTTTACAGCAGTTGCAGGAACTGGATCCTGACCGCAAGATAGATTTAAATATAGAAAAAGGCATATCAGCCTACGGTGATGAATACCTGTTGCGTATTGTGTTACAGAATTTACTGGGTAATGCCTGGAAATACTCAAGTAAAATACAAACCCCGCGCATTGAGTTCGGCTATTTTGAGCGAAATAGCAGTAAAATCTACTATATCAGGGATAACGGTGCGGGTTTTGATATGAAATATTACAACAAGCTGTTTGATGCTTTTCAGCGACTGCACGGCAATGAATTTGAAGGCACGGGAATTGGGCTGGCAACGGTAAGACGCTGCATTCGCCGGCACAATGGTCGAATTTGGGCGGAATCAGACGTCAACAATGGCGCAACCTTCTATTTTACGTTGGCATCATCTGCAACCCGGTAGTGTAGTCATCTTTGCCGTGTTTGTTTCAAACAATTACTCATTTTGCCGTATGCCGCTATGGTCACGCTTGCCACCTCTATTGCCGACCTGCACATTCAATGTTCTCGCGCGAAATACCTGTTATGAGCCACAGCGATCTAAGTCCATGGGTAAAAAGCTGGTAAAAACACCCGCGCTCGAGCTGTAAAGGGAACTTTACCCTGAATTTCTGTTAAAATTAGCACCAGTTAAAACTGTATTTGCCAGGTATTTGGCCCTGGTGATCGATGGCTAATGCGACGACTGCACGAATTTTTGGATACCACGGCCAGAACATATATTACCGTTTTAAAATAACCTGCAATGGACAATACGACAAAGCTGCAAAAATTGACTGGTTTGGCGGGCGGTGAATTTACCATCCCGCTGTTCGGTATCGCCCTGGTTATGCTGGCCCTGTTTGCCTCGGACATGCTGTTAATGTTTTACCCGGGATTTCGTATCGCGATTGTCACCTTCGAAATTGTGATGCTGGTCATTGGCGCCATCCTGGTGTTTGTCAGCACCAAGCGAATTAAGAACAACTTACTTGAACCCCTGAACCAGTTGCGTGATTGGGCGTACGCCATGCAGGACGGCGATTTAACCGCTCGTATTCCCTTGCCGGAACAGGGGGAATTCCTCAAGCTTGCTATCGTCATCAACGACCTCGGAGACTCCCTGTATTCCCTGACCCAGGAAATGGATGAAATGGTGAGGGAACAAACCCAGCGTCTTGAACAAAAAGGCAAGACCTTGGAAATACTTTACGAAGTTGCCGCAACCAGTAACAGCGCCCACGATATTGACGAGTTGCTGCAGAATTACCTGTTTACTCTGTTCAACCTCGTTAAAGCCTCATCTGCCACGGTGCGCGTGATTACCGATGACAATAAGTTTCGCGTCATTGGTTCGGTGGGCGTTGACCATATTAACGACACCGAGCAAAGCGTTCCTATTGAACGTTGTCTCTGTGCCCAGGACTTTGATAATCCGGTCATTTCCTGC
>JASFMT010000075.1:0-11429 GCA_050117455.1 Gammaproteobacteria bacterium
ACAACGTGAACATGAATGTCACGCTGATTGCCCCGATCGCGATGGAAGAAGGCCTGCGCTTTGCGATACGCGAAGGGGGCCGGACGGTGGGCGCGGGCGTCGTCTCCAAAATTATTGAATAAACAGTTCAATGATTGCTGCACGTCCCGGCCATGACACCGGGACGTGCAGTTTTGCACGTTTGAAATTTGGTGAAATTTTTAAAGATTAGGCCAGTAGCTCAATTGGCAGAGCGGCGGTCTCCAAAACCGCAGGTTGGGGGTTCGATTCCCTCCTGGCCTGCCAGCTTATAGGCACCTGGTCAGTGGGGGTGCGTCTGTTGACAGGTGCAAGCAGTGATGTCTGGCATGGGTCAACATTTGGAACAAAGAAAATATTAGAGAGTTTGCTTTGGATAAACTGATACTGATTTTTGCACTGGCGCCGTTAGTGGGCGCCACTGGCGCATTTTACTATTATGGCGATGAATCCCTGTTATTGCGGGTGATCGGACTATTGGTGGCATTGATCGTATCGCTAGTCATTGCCTACCAGACCGCCCCGGGTAAAACCGCCTGGGCATTTGTCAGGGACTCTCGCACGGAAGTTCGTAAAGTTGTTTGGCCAACGCGAAAGGAAACGGCCCAGACCACGTTATTCGTGATTGTGGCTGTGATCATTATGGGCATCTTTTTCTTTTTGCTCGACATGTTACTGGGGTGGGCGGTTCGCCTGCTAACCGGTTAAGAGGGACGTATTCAATGGCAAAACGATGGTACGTAGTCCATGCCTATTCAGGTTACGAACAGCAGGTAAAACGTTCGTTGCAGGAACGCATTGTGCGCAAGGGTGTGGAGGACAAATTCGGCGAAATTTTGGTGCCCACCGAAGAAGTCGTTGAGATGCGAGAAGGTCAGAAACGTAAAAGCGAACGCAAGTTTTTCCCCGGCTATGTGCTGGTACAAATGGAAATGGATGATGACACCTGGCATCTGGTTCAGGATGTTCCCAAGGTGTTGGGTTTTATCGGTGGCACCGGTGATCGGCCGTCGCCGATTTCCGAAAAAGAAGCCAACTCTATTTTGCAGCGTGTGCAGGAAGGCGTGGAAAAACCACGGCCCAAAGTCCTGTTTGAACCGGGTGAAATGGTACGCATTATCGAGGGGCCGTTTAATGATTTTAACGGCGTCGTAGAAGAAGTGGATTACGAAAAGAGCAAAATGCGGGTATCCGTACTGATTTTCGGCCGTTCGACGCCGGTAGAACTGGAATTCGGGCAGGTCGAAAAAGGCTGATATGGAACGTAGGCTAAACAGCGCTGGCAGCGTTAGTTTGCCCGAGTAGAAGGCATAGATTTTGGAATTCGTGGCGAAAGCCGCGCTTTGGTAAGCAGTAAACAGCAGTCAATAAACAGGGGAGCCGGACAAGAACTCACCAGTTCGTAACGGCGTTACTACCCACACAGGAGTCATATCATGGCAAAGAAAATCGAAGCTTATATCAAGCTGCAAGTAGCGGCCGGTCAGGCCAATCCCAGCCCGCCGGTGGGGCCCGCGCTGGGTCAGCACGGTGTTAATATCATGGAATTTTGCAAGGCGTTCAATGCCCAAACTCAAAGTATGGAGCAGGGAATGCCGGTGCCCGTGGTCATTACCGTCTATAATGACCGTAGCTTTACTTTTATTACCAAAACCCCTCCCGCTTCTATTTTGTTGAAAAAAGCGGCCGGTATCGGCAAAGGTTCGAGCGTACCCAACCGCGACAAGGTGGGCAAAGTGAACCGTCAACAGCTGGAAGAAATCGCCAGCACCAAAATGCCGGATTTAACGGCCGCCGATATGGACGCGGCCGTGCGCACCATTGCCGGTAGCGCGCGAAGCATGGGTATCGAGACGGAGGGGGTAAATTAATGGCCAAGTTATCCAAACGTCAGAAAGCCTTTCGCGAAAAAGTTGACGCGACTAAATTCTATTCCATCGATGAAGCGCTGGAGCTGATTAAATCCCTGCCGGCTACCAAGTTCGATCAATCTATTGATGTGAGTGTCAACCTTGGCGTGGACCCCCGCAAATCGGACCAGGTGGTACGTGGTTCCACTGTATTGCCCAATGGGACCGGTAAAACCGTGCGTGTTGCCGTGTTTGCGCAAGGTCCTAACGCCGATGCCGCCAAGGAAGCCGGCGCCGATATCGTCGGCTTTGAAGATCTGGCCGAAGAGATTAAAAAAGGCAACATGGATTTTGATGTGGTGATTGCCTCTCCCGACGCCATGCGTGTTGTGGGACAACTGGGACAAATTCTCGGCCCCCGCGGCTTGATGCCTAACCCGAAAGTGGGAACGGTAACCCCCGATGTGGCCGGTGCCGTGAAAAACGCCAAGGCAGGCCAGGTGCGTTACCGCACTGACAAGGCCGGCATCATTCATTGCTCCGTGGGCAAGGTCAGTTTTGATGCGGCTAGCCTGAAAGGCAACATTGATGCCTTGCTGGCGGATCTGAACAAGGCCAAGCCCAGCTCGGCAAAAGGTATGTATTTTAAAAAGATATCCCTGTCCTCTACCATGGGGCCGGGTATTGGTGTCGATAAGGCATCATTAAATCTGTAAGAATTTGATCGAGGCCAGCAACTGCTGGTTTACGTCAAAGACCGTAGGCGTGAAACAGGCGCGATTTGCATTGTCAATTGTGGATCCGCTGCGTTTTGCTTAATCAAACAAGGCTTTTCCCGGTTAGCCTGACCGGTAAGCAGGAAAAGTCGGTTGGCCTACGCAGACGGTGACGCCCAAGGCGAGTTCTTTGGCCACCGTTGATAAGCTGGAGCCGTTGTGAATTTGCTGCAAGCACTGCGGCGGCTCTGTTGTTCAACAAACTGGAGGTATATCTCGTGGCTTTAAGTCTCGAAGAAAAGAAGGCTGTTGTTGCGGAAGTGTCCGAGGTCGCCGCCAATGCGCATTCTGCGGTTGCGGCGGACTACATCGGACTGGATGTGGCGCAGATGACAGAACTTCGTACTAAAGCACGCGAATCGGCAGTTTACATGCGGGTTGTGAAAAATACCCTGGCGCGCCGAGCGCTGGAAGGTACTAACTTTGAGTGCATGAATGACGCACTCACCGGCCCGTTAATTCTGGCGTTTTCTCAGGAAGACCCGGGAGCTGCAGCGCGTGTGATCTCCGATTTTGCCAAGGACAACGACAAATTAGTTGTCAGGTTGGCATCCATCGGAGGGCAATTGTTGGAGGCCGGCGAAGTCAAGCGCCTTGCCAACATGCCAACGAAGGAACAAGCCATCGCGATGCTGATGTCCGTTATGAATGCCCCCATTACCAAGCTTGCCCGCACACTTAATGAAGTGCCCGGCAAACTGACGCGTACGGTGGCTGCAATTCGTGACCAAAAACAGCAAGCCGGATAGTTAATTTTATTCAATTTAAATCATTAACCGTTCGCTTGGGCGAACCAAAATCAGGAGTTTAGACAATGGCCGTATCGAAAGAAGACATTCTGGAAACCATCTCCAACATGACTGTGATGGAAGTGGTTGATCTGGTAGAAGCAATGGAAGAAAAATTCGGCGTTTCCGCAGCTGCCGTTGCCGCTGCCGCGCCTGCAGCCGCAGGTGGCGAAGCCGCTGCCGCAGCGGAAGAGAAGACTGAATTTGACGTTGTCCTGTCCAGCTTTGGCGATAACAAAGTGGGTGTTATCAAGGCCGTTCGCGGTATTACCGGGCTGGGCCTGAAAGAAGCCAAAGCCATGGTCGAGGGTGCTCCTTCTCCTGTGAAAGAAGGCGTTTCCAAGGAAGAAGCCGAAGACATGAAGAAGCAGCTTGAAGAAGCAGGCGCACAGGTTGAACTGAAGTAATCTTTGCCAGAACCACGCGGGCCGTTTCCGTGTGCTGTGGGCCCAACGATAATGGTATTTGAATTATCGCGGTGGCGGGAAACGGTCCGTTTATTCCACAGCACGTTGCAATGAATTTGCAATGAAATAAGAGTAGGCAGTAATTTTAAAATAGCAGGCAGCGACCAAGGTACAATTGTATTAGTGTCTGTTGATACAACGAAACGACATTTTTAACGGCATTTTATGGCTGGTGGCTTCGTGCGGCCGGCCTTTTGGCGTTGGCGAAATCTGGGTAGGCCAGGCCCCGGTGTTTAACGGGTTAGTCCTATCGTTTCGTACCGCTTGCAGTAAAACATATGGTGACGGTGCTCGGCAAATGCTACTCAATCGGTAGCTAGCCATGAATACTTTAAGCAGAAAGTTAAAGTATAGCACGCTGAAAACCTGCCATGACATGAACGTGTGATCGACGATATAGAGGAACGCACATGGGTTATTCCTTCACTGAAAAGAAACGTATCCGTAAGAACTTTGGCAAATTCCCGAGCGTTATGGATGAGCCGTATTTGCTGGCGATCCAGGTGGAATCCTACCGGAAATTTCTCCAGGAGGATACTGCGCTGGAAGACCGTCGAGATGGGGGATTGCATGGCGCCTTGAAGTCGGTATTCCCTATTGTCAGTTACTCCGGTAACGCAGGTTTGGATTACGTCAGTTACCGGTTGGGAACGCCGGCGTTCGATGTTAAGGAATGTCAGTTACGCGGGCTGACGTATGCAGCCCCGCTGCGTGTCACAGTACGTCTGGTTATCTATGATAAGGATTCCAAGGCCACACCGAAACCTGTTAAAGACATCAAAGAACAGGAAATCTATATGGGCGAGATGCCCCTGATGACCGAGAACGGTACCTTTGTTATTAACGGTACCGAGCGGGTTATCGTATCCCAGTTGCATCGCTCGCCCGGCGTATTCTTCGATCACGATAAAGGTAAAACCCATTCTTCGGGTAAATTGTTGTATCACGCGCAGGTTATTCCCTATCGTGGTTCCTGGCTGGATTTCGAATTTGATCCCAAGGACTGTGTATTTGTGCGCATTGACCGTCGCCGCAAATTACCGGCCACGGTGTTGTTGCACGCGCTGGGTTACAGCAACAATGACATTCTGGATATCTTTTTTGACACCGACACGTTTACCTTTACCAAGGACGGCGCCAAGCTGGAATTGATTCCGGAACGTTTGCGCGGTGAGACCGCCACCTTTGATATCAAGGCCAAGAGCAAAGTGCTGGTGGAAAAAGGCCGGCGCATCACCGCCCGCCACATTCGCGAACTGGAAAAAGCCGGCGTGAAATCGCTGGCCGTGCCCTACGAGTACCTCCATGGCAAAGCGATAGCGCACGATATTATTGATGAAGATACCGGTGAGATACTGGCTAATGCCAATGACGAAATCACACCGGAGTTGCTGGAAAAAATTCTGGAAGCCGGTACCAAGAGCCTGCAGACGATTTATACCAATGATTTGAATAACGGGCCGTTTATCTCCGATACCTTGCGGCTGGATGAAACCCAGGAAGTACTGGATGCCCAGGTTGAAATTTACCGAATGATGCGCCCCGGCGAGCCGCCTACCAAGGAAGCGGCCCAGACGCTGTTTGAAAATCTGTTTTTTAATATAGAGCGTTACGATTTGTCCGCCGTCGGCCGTATGAAGTTCAACCGTCGTTTAAGCCGGTCCGAGAGTACGGGCGAAGGCGTATTGAGCAAGGAAGATATCATTGATGTGTTAAAGGCGCTGATTGATATCCGTAATGGCAACGGCTTTGTGGATGATATCGATCACCTGGGTAATCGCCGTGTGCGTTCCGTGGGTGAAATGGCGGAAAACCAGTTCCGTGTGGGGCTGGTGCGTGTTGAACGTGCCGTTAAAGAGCGGCTGAGTCTGGCGGAAAGTGAAGGACTGATGCCTCAGGAGCTGATCAATGCCAAGCCGGTATCGGCGGCCATCAAGGAGTTTTTCGGTTCCAGCCAGTTATCCCAGTTCATGGACCAGAACAATCCGCTATCCGAGGTAACCCATAAACGCCGCGTGTCGGCTCTTGGGCCTGGTGGCTTAACCCGGGAACGTGCCGGCTTTGAAGTACGCGACGTGCATCCAACGCACTACGGCCGTGTTTGTCCAATCGAGACACCGGAAGGTCCCAATATCGGCTTAATTAACTCACTCGCCGTCTACGCGCGCACCAACGAGTACGGTTTTCTGGAAACGCCATATCGTAAGGTGATCAATGGCAAGGTATCTAATGATATTGAATACCTGTCGGCGATCGAAGAAGGTCAATACGTCATTGCGCAGGCCAACGTTAACATGGACAAAACCGGCAAGCTGCTGGACAGCCTGGTATCGTGCCGGCATTTAAATGAATTTACCATGACGCTGCCGGAACAGGTGCAATACGTTGACGTATCACCGCGGCAGATCGTATCGGTTGCCGCGTCGCTGATTCCGTTTCTGGAGCATGACGACGCCAACCGCGCGCTGATGGGTTCCAACATGCAGCGCCAGGCAGTGCCGACATTGCTGGCGGAAAAACCGCTGGTAGGTACCGGTATGGAACGCGTGGTGGCTATCGACTCCGGTGTTGCCGTTGTCGCACGGCGCGGTGGTACGGTGGACTCGGTGGACGCGGCGCGTATCGTGGTGCGTATCAACGACGATGAAACGGCGCCGGAAGAGCCGGGCGTGGATATTTACAACCTCACGAAATACACCCGTTCCAACCAGAATACCTGCATTAACCAGAAACCGCTGGTGAAACCCGGCGATGTGGTTGCCCGCGGTGATGTATTGGCGGACGGTCCCAGTACCGACATGGGCGAGCTGGCTTTGGGACAAAACATGCTGGTGGCTTTCATGCCCTGGAACGGCTACAACTTCGAGGATTCCATTCTTATCTCGGAGCGTGTGGTTCAGGAAGACCGCTATACCACCATCCACATTGAAGAACTCACCTGCATGGCGCGGGATACAAAACTGGGCTCTGAAGAAGTCACCAGCGATATTCCCAACGTCGGGGAAAGCGCCCTGTCCAAGCTGGACGAAGCCGGTATCGTTTACGTGGGCGCGGAAGTGAAGCCCGGCGATATCCTGGTGGGTAAGGTGACACCCAAAGGTGAAACCCAGTTAACCCCGGAGGAAAAACTGTTACGCGCCATTTTCGGTGAAAAGGCCTCCGACGTTAAGGACACCTCCTTGCGCGTGCCCTCCGGTATGGATGGCACCGTGGTGGATGTCCGGGTGTTTACCCGAGACGGAGTGGAAAAAGATTCAAGGGCGATGCAGATCCAGGAATCGGAACTGGCGCGCGTTGAAAAGGATTTGAAAGACCAGTACCGCATCATCGAAGACGATGCTTATGCGCGTGCCCGCAGAATCATTCTCAATAAAGTGGCCGAAGGCGGTCCCAATGATCTCAAAGCCGGGTCGAAAGTTACGGAAGAGTATCTGGCGGACGTACCGCAGGACAAACTGTTTGAAATCCGTTTGCGTGACGAAGCGGCTAATAAACAGCTGGAAGTGCTTGCCGAGCAGCTTAAAAAGCAACGCGCCAAGCTGGACGCCCACTTCGAGGATCAGCGCGGCAAATTGACCTCCGGTGATGAACTGGCGCCCGGCGTATTGAAGATGGTGAAAGTCTACCTGGCGGTGAAACGCCGTATTCAGCCCGGCGACAAAATGGCGGGACGTCATGGTAACAAGGGTGTTATTTCCATGATAGTGCCGGTGGAAGACATGCCGCACAGCGCCGACGGTCAGGCGGTGGATATTGTCCTGAACCCGCTGGGTGTACCCTCGCGGATGAACGTGGGGCAGGTACTGGAAACCCACCTGGGTTGGGCAGCGAAAGGTCTTGGTAAGAAAATCCAGGAGTTGATTGAGTCGCAGCGAAACATGGCCGAGTTACGGGCATTTCTCGACGAAATTTACAACAAGGGCGAAGGTGTCAAGCTCGAGCTGGATACATTGACCGATGACGAAGTGCTGGAAATGGCGCGCAACCTGGCCAAGGGTGTGCCCATGGCAACACCGGTATTCGATGGTGTGACCGAAGATGAAATTCGCCGGATGTTAAAGCTGGCGGGTCTGCCCGATTCCGGTCAAACGACATTATTTGATGGACGCACCGGCGAAGCATTTGAACGCCCGGTTACCGTGGGTTACATGTACATGTTGAAACTCAACCACCTGGTTGATGACAAGATGCATGCCCGTTCCACCGGACCTTACAGCCTGGTAACGCAGCAGCCACTGGGTGGTAAGGCGCAGTTCGGTGGTCAGCGTTTCGGTGAGATGGAGGTTTGGGCGCTGGAAGCTTACGGTGCTGCTTACACCTTGCAGGAAATGTTAACGGTGAAATCCGATGACGTGAACGGCCGGACCAAGATGTACAAGAACATCGTTGATGGCGATCATCGTATGGATGCCGGTATGCCCGAATCGTTCAACGTATTGATTAAGGAAATACGTTCGTTGGGTATTGATATCGAACTTGAGCAGGAATAGCGAACAGTCCGTTAAGCAGAATCAGACCAGGTAACCCGATTGTGAACCGCATAATGCGGCAGGAGATACAATGAAAGATCTACTCAAGATACTCAAAAGCCAGGGTCAGTCAGAAGATTTTGATGCCATTCGTATTGGTTTGGCGTCACCTGAAAAAATTCGCTCATGGTCCTACGGCGAGGTGAAAAAGCCGGAGACCATTAACTATCGGACGTTCAAGCCCGAGCGCGACGGATTATTTTGCGCCAAGATTTTCGGTCCCATCAAGGACTACGAATGCCTGTGCGGTAAATACAAGCGTCTGAAGCATCGCGGCGTGATTTGTGAAAAGTGCGGCGTGGAAGTTACGCTGGCGAAAGTGCGCCGGGAACGCATGGGTCACATTGAACTGGCCAGCCCCGTCGCTCACATCTGGTTTTTAAAATCCCTGCCATCGCGTATCGGTTTGTTGCTGGATGTTACTTTGCGCGATATCGAGCGCGTGTTGTACTTCGAAGCGTTCGTGGTGATCGACCCGGGTATGACTCAGCTGGAGCGCGGTCAACTGCTTAACGATGAGCAGTATCTCGATGCCATCGAGGAATACGGTGACGAGTTTGATGCCCGCATGGGTGCCGAAGCCGTCTACGAACTTTTGCACAGCCTCGACCTGCAAAAGGAAATGAACCAACTGCGCGAAGATATCGAAGCGACCAAATCGGAAACCAAGTACAAAAAACTCACCAAGCGCCTGAAGCTGGTGGAAGCTTTCCTGGATTCGGGCAACCGTCCGGAATGGATGGTGATGACGGTATTGCCGGTCTTGCCACCGGAACTGCGTCCCCTGGTACCACTGGACGGTGGCCGTTTCGCGACTTCGGACTTGAACGATCTTTATCGTCGCGCCATTAACCGTAACAACCGTCTGCGCCGCCTGCTGGAGCTTAACGCGCCGGATATTATTGTGCGTAACGAAAAACGCATGCTGCAGGAATCTGTCGATGCGCTACTGGATAACGGACGCCGTGGCCGGGCCATTACCGGTTCCAACAAGCGGCCGCTGAAATCCCTGGCTGACATGATCAAAGGCAAGCAAGGCCGTTTCCGCCAGAACCTGTTGGGTAAGCGCGTGGACTATTCCGGTCGTTCCGTTATCGTGGTGGGCCCGACGCTCAAGTTACACCAATGTGGTCTGCCCAAGAAAATGGCATTGGAATTATTCAAGCCGTTTATATTCAGCAAACTGGAACTGCGCGGTCTGGCCACAACCATCAAGGCCGCCAAGAAAATGGTGGAACGGGAAGGGCCGGAAGTCTGGGATATTCTCGAAGAAGTGATTCGTGAACATCCCATAATGTTGAACCGCGCACCCACCTTGCACCGCCTGGGTATCCAGGCTTTTGAACCGGTGCTGATCGAAGGTAAAGCCATTCAGCTGCATCCGTTGGTTTGCACCGCGTTTAATGCTGACTTTGACGGTGACCAGATGGCGGTTCACGTACCGCTGTCCATTGAAGCGCAAATGGAAACCCGTGCGCTGATGATGTCCAGTAACAATATTCTGTCACCGGCCAACGGCGAGCCCATTATTGTGCCGTCACAGGACGTTGTACTGGGGCTGTACTATATGAGCCGCGAAGCGGTTAATGTGCCGGGTGAAGGCATGGTATTGGCTGACATTGCCGAGGTGCAACGGGCTTATCAAAGTGGTGTGGCGAAACTGCACGCCAAGGTCAAAGTGCGGGTCCGGGATGTTAAAACCAATGATGACGGTGAGAAAGTCCATTTTACCCGGCTGATCGATACCACCATCGGGCGGGCATTGATCATGGGTATCCTGCCAAAGCAATTGTCGGTAGACGCGGTTAACCAGCCCATGACCAAGAAAGCGATCTCCAGCGTTATAAACCTGTGTTATCGCCAGGTGGGTTTGAAAGAAACGGTCATCTTTGCTGACCAATTGATGTATATGGGGTTCAGTTTCTCCACCCGTGCAGCGGTATCCTTCGGTATCAATGACATGTTGATCCCTAAAGACAAGTATCCCATTATCGACAAGGCCGAAGCCCAGGTGAAAGAAATTGAAGACCAGTATAACTCCGGTCTGGTCACCAATGGTGAGCGCTACAATAAAGTCGTTGATATCTGGTCCAACACCAACGACCAGGTAGCCAAGGCCATGATGGACGGTTTGGGAACCTACGATGTCAAGGATGCTCAGGGTAATACTGTTAAACAACGTTCCTTTAATTCCATATTTATGATGGCTGACTCCGGTGCCCGGGGTAGTGCCGCACAGATTCGCCAGCTGGCGGGTATGCGCGGGCTCATGGCGAAACCGGACGGTTCCATTATCGAAACGCCGATTACGGCAAACTTCCGAGAAGGTCTGGACGTACTGCAATACTTTATTTCCACCCACGGTGCCCGGAAAGGCCTGGCGGATACCGCGTTAAAAACCGCGAACTCCGGATACCTCACTCGCCGACTGGTGGATGTGGCGCAGGATCTGGTGGTGGTGGAACCCGACTGCGGCACCGAGAAAGGTCTGGTGAAACAACCGCTGGTTGAAGGTGGCGACGTAGTGGAAACGCTAAGTGAGCGTGTACTGGGTCGCGTACTGGCGAGTGATGTGCTGGTGCCGGGCTCAGAGGAGGTGATGGTACCGAGCGGTACGTTACTGGATGAGAAACTGGTCGCGATGCTGGAAGAAAAAGGTATCGATCAATTGGTCGCCCGGTCACCCATCACCTGCGAAACACGCTATGGGGTTTGTTCCATGTGCTACGGCCGTGACCTGGCCCGTGGGCATCAGGTCAATATCGGTGAGGCCGTGGGTGTTATTGCCGCGCAAAGTATCGGTGAACCCGGCACCCAGTTAACCATGCGTACTTTCCATATCGGTGGTGCAGCATCGCGGGCGGCCGCTGCCAATAATATCCAGGTGAAATCCGGCGGCACCATTCGCATGCACAATATCAAAACGGTACAGCGCACCAACGGCAACCTGGTGGCGGTGTCGCGTTCCGGTGAAATCACGGTACTGGATTCTCATCTGCGT
>JASFMT010000076.1:0-11367 GCA_050117455.1 Gammaproteobacteria bacterium
ACCGTCGAACGTGATGTCGTCACCAACCAACGCTTCATAAGGTCCGCCTGGATTGGCAATGGGATCGCCGGTAGTCACAATATCGTAGGGCGCCGGGACACTGCTGGGTACGGTGGAGTCCATCGCAATCTGTTCGCAACCCAGCGTAAAGTCGGCCACATACAGCGGATTAACGCCTGACGAAGTCCAGCCGGGCTGGGTGTCATTGGCGATTTCCACACCGTTACTTGAACCATCCATGTCGGAATCCAGGGACCCGATATTCAGCAAGGTTTCATTCCAGTCGCCGGGACGGCTACCAGCAGCTTCAAACGCGAGACAGATGTCCCGGCCATAGGCATTGAGTTGGCTGGTACTGGCGCCGTGACACAACTGGCAACCGGCGTCGTCGGAATTGGAGTTGGGGTAGGTGTCCCGCCAGTCAGCGAGTCCGCCGTTGGTTGCAAAGGCCGCGGGTGCGATAATCAGCGTGGCCGCGCTAAGCACAGTGGCCATCAGGTACCTCAGAAAACGCAATTGGTTGTTCATTTTAATGTCCTCCACGAATCTAAGGTGCGTCGATAAAGGTAGGCGCGCTTTATGTGTGTTTCGCCGCACGCCGTTTGGTGATGCTATAAACCGTGAATGTATTCGGCCCCGGCGATGGAACACTTTTGTGAGTGATCCATCGCCGTTTCTGTTCGCATTACTTTGCGAGGCTTTAAGGCCGGTTGCGCGAGTTTCCTAGTTATTGCCCTGGCTGGTGCCGGGTAACGTCCACGCGTTATCTTGCGAGATGTAGTCATCGAGCCACCATACCCGGCGGGCCGCAGCGTCGGATTCTTCATTAAGGTGATCGAACTGAGCCCATACACCGTACATGAACTGACCACCTGGATTGGCCTCAAGGCTGGCCTCGCTGGCTTCCACTTCAGGTCGGCCTGTTTCCATCTGGTCGAACTCATTGCAGAATCCACTACCTATCACCTCTTCCGGCACATCTTCTACGTCATGCGGATCGGACGGGTAGCAGACACTAAGATCAGTCTCTTCCGCCCATACCTGGTAGTGATCGCCGAACATGACTGCCCGACCGTAATTCAGGTCCAGTGGTTCGGGTTCACCTTCCGCGGTGGTGGTGTTGTCCCCGGTCTCAAAGACAATAAAGTAACGGGACGGATTACGCAGGTCTTCTCCCTCAGGATCAAAAATACCAACACCGAAGGGATCCGCCGTGATGCTGTCACCTCGCGGTGATCCGGTCATCGCAAAGCGGGGATCCAGCGTCGTAGTGCGCATGGATTTTAATTGCGTCACATTGCGAGCCTGTTCCGCTGCACCTGCTGCGTACTGGTTACACACGTGTGGCTCGACGATGTCACCGCCGCCGGTTTCAGTGGCGCGGAACGTTTCGCAGGTCGTGGTTCCCGCACCACTCCAGCTGGTGCCATCCGCGTGCATGTAATTGGCGGGCAGGGTCGTCCAGGTTTCACCGCCATCAAAGGAACGGCGGATATAGAGTTCATACCGGTCGTTACCAACGGCGTTGGTGCGCCAGTTTGGAGACCACGCGTAGAGAACCATCACGAAGTCACCATCCAGAAAACCGCGATGGCCTTTGGCGACATCCAGTGGGTTATACCAGGACTGGTCTTGCAGGGTAGTGGCATCGGTTCTCAGATCGGTATCGCAGTTAAGTGTTTCGCCGCTGACTGTCGTAAACTCCGAGGGACATTGATGCCAACTCAATACCTTGGTGGTGTTAGGTTCGACCAGGTTACCTTGCAGGACTGGATTGGTGTCGCCAACGCCAAAGGTTGTACCCTGGCTCAGATCCACTTGCGGGCATAGTACGTCACCACCGTCTTGCGAATCTGTGCAGGTATCGGGGATGTAACCTGACAGGTTAATAGCGGAGTCCATGCACAGGCCATCGGGATAAAACGGATTCTCCGGCATGCCATCGCGATTCCGGCCGTATAGCCATTCTTCGCAGGCCATATTACGAAACGCGTAGGGGTTACCGGCGTTGGGGTTGTTGGGGTTCCAGCCACGCGGAATGATGATACGACGCAGCATGGCATCTGCCGGACCACCCTGTTGCATGATGCCCTGTTTCCACATGGGCATCGCAATGAGACCGGCCCGGGCTCTGGAGGCACCGCCAATGGGTGAAACATCTTTAATATCCTGGGCGAGCAGGCTGGCGCGGCGAGCGATTTCGGTTCGCCAGATTTCGTAGTTGTAGTCGCCGAAGTCCCAGAAGTCCGCAGTGTTAGCCACCGGATAGAATTCACCGGTGGTCCAGTCCACTTCGGGCTGATTGAGCTGGTTGCCGTGACCGGCCAGGTTGGCCAGCAGGCTGTCCAGATTTTCCTTGTCCGTGTAGTTGCCGGCGTCATCTCCGGTCAATTCCATGTTGAAGGAGTAGTACCACTGGTTTTTTCCTTCATCGAAGGTGATGCATCCCTCGACTGCATCAGGATCACAGGGTGTGGTGTCGATGAACCCGAATTGGCCCAGGCCCTTCGATTCTTCAGACTGGAATACCACGAAGCCGCTGTCGACAATATCATCGCGGTTACTGTCATAACCGAATAGACCTACGCGTGGCCGCGTTGAAGCGATATTGCCGACCAGTGGCAGGCCATACTCGGTTACGCAGATATCCGATAATGTGCCCATTTGACCAGTAGGGATCTGTACCGTATCGGCGCACATATCGACCATGCCGTAGGCCAGGGGATCAAGGTCGTCTTCTCCTTTGGCGGGTAACGCGTCGGCAGAGCCCCAGCAGTAAGGTTGGGGATTAGCAACGTTGCATCGGGCATTATCGGTAACCCGCAGGGGTATAGCAAAGGGAATGCCAACCTGTGGTTTCTGAGTTACATCGCCTTCACCAGCAGCCAGTACCTCGTAGTCTGCGAGCGTGATAATACTAGCGCCGGTTTCGTCAGTGGGATCTTCCGCCAGATTGAAGTGCTCCCACTCTATATAGGAGTACCAGACATCGGTCTGGCTGTTGGCAACCGCGCCGCTCCAGCCTTCGCCGGGGCCTTCGCCCTGTCCACCGCGCAAGCCTTCCGGATCTTCTTGCCAGGTAACGACACAGCCAGCACCGGCAACACAAGATGCTTCAACACGGTTTACATCGCGGCGGCCGGAAGTTAAACGTTCGGCTTTGAACCAGCGCATGTAACTGGTTTCGATGGGATCGGTTCGTGGGTCATCACCCTGTACCAGGGTGCCGCGGGCAGCCCATAAGCAGTTGTATGGTACTTCGCCCACCGCCTGGTTTGGTTCGAACCGGTCTTCAGCGTAGTCCACAAATCCCTGTTGACCACCGACGCCGAACATATCGATCAGGTAAAGGTCGTCAGGGGAGGGGTTGGTGGGATTCACCACATCAAGACCTATGTCAATTCCCAGGTAGTCCGCAATGGCGAGAAGCTTATCTGGGTTACTGGTCGCCAACGAATAATTCGGCGATCCACCCCGGCAGTAACGGCTTGGCCACACTGCCAAAGTGTTATTCCCCGCGGTAGACTGAAATACATTAACAACGTCACCGGGGTATGCTCCCTGTGTAGCTTCAAACAGCGGCACATCATCACGAGTGACAGTACAGCCGCCGCCACCACTACCGCCGTCACAGGACGTCAGCTCGGCTGATTCAGACAGGTTGGTTACCTTATAGGTTTCACCATCATCAAGGCTGACTGCCGCGTAAGCATCACGCAGACCATGGCCAATAAAGCCGAGGCCCTCGATTTCCTCATAGGGGCCGTAGGTATAAACACCTATTAACGGTTTGGCGGTAGTGCGGATATCGACCTGAGCACCATCTACATTATTATACAGGATATCTACCATATCGCCGTTTGCTGCCTGGCTTGTGACATAGAATTTCATGCTGTCGATGAACGCATGGTCCGCCTCGGGTACGGATCCCTCCGGAAACTCTGGTGTTGTTCCAGGTGACGGCAGCATACTCTTACGCACCAACTCCCCATCGTCAGCAAATACCGGTGCTGTGAGCGACAATGCGGTGATCATGCCTGTTACAACCAGTGGCAACCTAACTACCTTGCTGATCATTTTGGTTCTCCTTTTTGAATTGTATATGTAGACCTATTTTTAAAGTGAAGTACAAAAATGTGAGCGGAATTTGAATATTCGGAGAAATTAACATGGCTGGATGTAAAAATAATGATCGATGTCAATCGGTTGTAACTTGGTGCTAAAAACTGCGTTCAAAAACTCTGATAGTAGTGCTAAAAATTTTGATAGATGTTTCAGACAAATTTAAAGAAACCATCATGTATAAAAAAACAATACGTAGTTTACGCAATCGAGTTGCCGTCATTCATGGTTTTAGTCTTAAAGTGAAACATGAAGTAAGTTTTTCAAAATTGCCAGTTACGGGGACTTTGCCACAGTTGACTATATTATGTGCGCTAACGATGGATGCTAATGTAATTTCGAGCGGTAATACTTTGTGTGCGTGTCGCTAATTAATAAGGACGTGAGTGATTAATACGTGGTCATTGTGATTGGTAGTTATATACATATAGAAAACGCGCATAAAACAGGCCATATATACATTATGTCAACATGTCAAAGACAATACCGTAAAGTGGATGCAGGAATGGTAAACTGGCAATTATTGCGACCCATAGGTGATATTTAGCTCCCGCGATGAATTTATGGTTTCGTTAATGAAGTTACATGAGCGGATTGAGCTAATAAGCAGAGCTACAGAAAAACAGATTTCATATCTCCACTGTCCATCGTGTCCCACTTAACCAGGTTATGACGAAGGTGATGATATTAATAATTTTGATAATTATTTAGCCACCTGATTGCCGTCAAAGGTTATACTTAACTATATAAATTCCGCTGTAAGACAAATAGTACCTTCGTTGTAGTGGTAATTTTCACCCAACCATATTCGGCCATCCATGTAAGGAGGTCTGTCATGTACACCTTATGTCTTAGTAAGCCGGTATTTATGTCGAGTAGTTTTGCTGCTATTTTTGCAGTGGCATTAAGTGAAGTATCTGCTGGTTCACTATCTGATTACCAGGCAGTTTTCCAGGACGCGACAGAGTTGCGCGACAGGGCGGTGTCGCTGGATAACCGGTGGCGTGACTCAACGGCTTTTCTAAATAAATCCAAACAAGCCGCAAAAAACGGCGATTATGCGCGCGCGCTTTCATTGGCTGAAAAAGCAAAACACCAATATAAACTTGCGATCGAACAAGTCGAAATAAATCGAAATAACCTGGAAAACACACCGTTTTATGATGCCGATGCATTACCGGCCGATGACATAAAAGCTATTCAGGGTTTTTTTCGAGACAAGTTTCCACATTTGTCTGACAACGATTTTGCCAATGGTTTTTATGCGATGGCCCCGGTGATGCGAGTCAACTGGGAGGCTATCGAGGAGTTTCCACCTTATGTACCAGCTATCGAAGAGGGCGAAGAGTTGTGGCAAACCACGTTTAAGGATGGTAAGGGTTACGGTTACTGTTTTACTGGGCCGGATATTATGACCGACTATCCCCGCTGGGATGCGGAGTCAGGAACCGTTGAAACGCTGCCAATGGCCATTAATGCCTGCCGCAAGGATCATGGCGAACAACCATTGGTATATGGTAAACCGCCCATCATCGCGTTACAGGCCTATATTGCGTATAAATCACGGGGTAATCCGACGTTTGTCGAGATTCCTGTGGAAGATGACCACGCACTGAAAGCATATCGGGAGGGTAAAAAATTCTACTTTTCACGGCGAGGCCAGTTGAATATGGCCTGTTATCATTGTCATTTTTTTAATGCAGGGATGAACATTCGTGCGAACGTGCTGAGCCCGGCTTTGGGTCAAACCACGCACTGGCCTGTCTACCGTTCAAAGTGGGGGGAGATGGGTACGCTACATCGGCGCTACAAGGGCTGCAACAAACAAGTTCGGGCCACGCCCTTTGATCTACAGTCACAGGAATACCGAAACCTGGAATACTTCCATACTTTTATCAGTAACGGAATTTCGGTGAATGGGCCCGGTTCACGCTTTTAAGCATTGACGCGAGCTACCGTTAAAAAGTGAAAATGTCAGACAATGCTATTCCGGTTGACCGGGTTCGCCGAAATTCTGTTCGGCTTTTTTACGCCAGTGGTCGAAACATTCCTGGCCGCAGAAATACAAAACGTAATCCTGCGCTTCGGAGGAAAATGCCCCCGAAAGGGGTACTTCCTTTTTGCATTCTTCGCAGGATACCGTCTTCTCCGGTGGGTCTGCTCTATCCGGTGACGTGGACAGGTGTTTTTTCATGTCAAATATTTAAAAGCGATTATTTAAGGTGCTAAGTTACTCTTTTTAAAACAAATCAATATTGATTTTTTATCTATCCATAATTGTACTGTTACAACATTATTCCTCAAATACCAGCGCATCCGGATTGGCTCCTAATGTGCTCAGGTTCTCTTTAACATTGTCGACAAATTTCGGAGGTCCGCATACATAAAACCGTTGGTCAAAGCTTTGTGTATATTCTTCAATAAACGACTTATCAATTCGCCGGTTAGCATAATCGGCCGGTGCATCCCGCGTACAGGTAAGTATGCAACGATCGCCAAGGTAGTGGCGGAATTCCTTTTCGCAGATGATATCAGCTGGTGTTTTGTTGGAAAACATTAACGAATGATTCTTTAGCTTATCAGCACGCGCCAGATACCTGAGTATTGCGATAAAGGGAGTCACCCCGGCGCCGCCGGCAATAAAGGTTCCCGGACCATTATAGGTAATCGTACCGAAGGGTTCGCTTAACAACAATTCATCTCCGGCTTTAAGATCACTTAGCAGAGCGGTGACGCCTTCGTGGTCAGGATAGCTTTTGATGGTAAATTCGAGAACTTTATCATCCGGTAATGATGTCGGCGTAAACGGCCGTGATTCTTTCTTCCACTTTGGACGGTTAACCGCTAACTCGACACCCTGGCCGGGCTTATAATTGAACCCTTCGGGTTTATTCACAATGTAACGTTTGACATCGTGAGTCACGAATTCGGTCATCAAGATAGTCGCGGTATGTTCCATAAATAGACCTTTTCATTTTCAATAACTGTATTTAACGGTTTGCGGTGACTGGATGCATTGATATATCGCAATGTTCCACTCTAGAAGTTTCGTAAACAGCAATAAATTCAATGAGTTGTGCAAATCGTCGGATTTTAAAGGGCTCGAGGGAGTGATAAAATGGGCATTGCGGTTCACCACCCGATTGTAAATATCTAACGGGTATCATTGCTGGGGCGAATTAAATGGTTGTTAGATGTTGCAGGTTTAATCTGCTTCGCGTTCCGGACTACAGCAATGGGAAGCGGTGCTGCCTTTGTTGATTTCCAATATGGAACCGGTTACGACATTGGGGCGAAACGTGGTGCAGCCCTTGAGGCCATGCCGATAGGCGATTTCGTAGACTTCTTTAAAGGCTTCATAGGAAAAAGATTCCGGGATGTTGATGGTTTTGGAGATGGAGTTATCCACGAACGGTTGCAATGCCGCCTGCATTGCAATATGGGAATCAGGGTCAAGGTCACTAATTCCCACAAACTCGGGAGGAAAGGGGGCTGATCCGTTTTTATCTTTCCAGACTGCTGCCGCATAGTCAGTGACATTATATTGCTTATAACTGCCATCTATTTCCAGTACCCGTCGTGTGTAATCGAAATCATAGACCGGTTCGATACCACTGGATACATTGTTTGCCAGTAAACTGATCGTGCCCGTTGGCGCAATCGCCAGTAAATGACTGTTACGAATTCCGTGTGCCTTGATTTTATCCACGATGCGACTGGGCAGACTCTGGATAAACCGGCTTTGTAAATAACATTCGGCATCGAACCACGGAAACGGCCCTTTTTCACGCGCAAGTTCAATGGAAGCATCATAGGCAGCGTGACATATCGTCTCCATGATGCCCGCGGCTGTTTCACGGCCTGCTGGGCTGTTATAGCTCAAGCCCAGCATTATCAGGCTGTCTGCCAGGCCGGTAACACCAATACCAAGCCGCCGGTTAGAGCGCTCGGTGTTGGCTTGTTGTGGCAGAGGAAATTGCGATACGTCTATCACATTATCCATCAGCCGGACGACGGTAGGTATAATCTGTTTGATAGCATCCAGGTCAATGCGTGCGTTCGATGTCAACGGTCGTTGTACGAACCGGGTAAGGTTGATAGAGCCCAGGTCGCACGCTCCGTATGGCGGCAATGGGATCTCACCGCAAGGATTGGTTGCCGAAATCTGTTCCCGATACCACAAATTGTTTTGTTCATTGATACGGTCGACAAACAAGACACCCGGTTCGGCAAAATCATAAGTCGAACGCATGATGGTATCCCATAGCCTTCGCGCAGGAACTCGCCTGGTGACATGGCAGGGTATGGGTTCTGATTTTCCGGGCCAGCGTTTGTGGATGATATTTTCACTGCCTTGATGGCTGATTCCCAGGTCCTGGGCTGGAAACACCAGCGGCCAGTCGCGATCTTCATCGACGGCTTCCATGAAATCGTCAAATACCTGTACAGATAAATTGAAATGGTTGAGTTCACCGGGCTTATTTTTGGCTGTCACAAATTCTTCGATATCCGGATGATCGCAGCGTAGTGTTGCCATCATGGCACCGCGACGAGCGCCGGTGGACAGAACCGTCGCACACATGGCATTCCAGATGCGCATAAATGAGACCGGACCGGAAGCAACCGTACCAGTTGTATGAGCCTGCGTGCCGCGTGGTCGTAACGTTGAGAAGTCATAGCCCACGCCACCACCCTGTTGCATGGTAATGGCGCCTTGTTTTAAACCATCGAAAATACCATCCATGGAATCTTCTATTAACCCCATGACAAAGCAATTGAAGAGGGTAACATGGTGGCCAGTGCCCGCGCCGGCCATAATGCGGCCGCCCGGTAAAAATTTAAAGTCCTTTAGCGCATCATAAAAGCGTTGTTCCCAGTGTTGGGGGTCCCCCTCAATTGCGGCGAGTGTTGTCGCAATACGGCGCCAGGTATCCTTTATGTTTTGATCGTGTACTATATCGTTGTCACGCCACCGATATTTGGTTTCCCAAATGTGCCGCGAAATCTCTGCCGTAAAATCTGACTGAACCATGTCCTTTCCTTGTTATGCTGCTTTGTGATTTCAGCTAAACGGAAAATGTTGCATCTTTATAGACCCGGGGGAGCCGCTTGTTCTTATATTTACTGTATATAATTCAAAAGCATATGATTGCTGTTCGATGTCTATAGTGCGTTTACGGGCGAAGTTGCCTGATACTTCGCAGCCATTGATAAATATCAGCTATTCATTAATCGGATATACCGGGAATTTTTACCATTAACATTAATAGTGTAACAATCAATGAGGGTATTTTATAGACCGAGTTTCTTTTCAACAATATAGGTATTGATAATACATTTAAGGGCTCCATTTCATTCCCACGGCTGTGGTCGCATTTTGCCGTCATTAAAGCGGTATCACTGTCGTGTTCCACAAATAAACACGATATTACTGTGCGTTTCGACCTGTCATTGAACACTATGTGTAATAGCTAAAATTGATATTTCACAATGAATGGTCAGCATGTTAACTCTATTATAACAATTAAATTTTCGTGAACACTTGGTCTCGTTTAATTCTCTAAGAAAGGAGGTTTATATGAAACTCAGTAAACTAATATTCGCCTTCGTAACAATGACAGTAGTGTCTTTGCCGGTTGTTGCTGGCGACTCCGAACGGGAAAAGTATTTTAACGAGTTGGACGAAAATAATAACCAGGTGCTGGATATTTCAGAAGTGGAGGATAATACGCCTCTGCTTCATGATTTCCCAAAGATCGATAAGGACGGAAACAATGAGTTAGACATGTCGGAATTCAGCGCATTTGAACCCATGAAATCATATCGTCCAATACCACCAAAAAATCCAGAACCGGGGGCGGCTCCCACTGAATAATAGTGACAGATTCAGTCACTCGTACCTTCGACATAGTAATGTGTGACCGTTACGGTGTGACTGAAATAAAAATGTGGTTAATGTGAGTTTTGAATCGTGAATGAGAAAGTCGGTAGACTGGAAGATCAGTTTACCGGCTTTTTTGTCGCTTCTTATAAAGTAGTCAATACCAGCAAATTCTGTGCAGATATTGGCCTCAATGCTGGTTTAATGCTCCGAACCGTGGTATCACATTGAGCGGATATTTTTAGTAATACAGTGCGAGCGATCCTGTAAAAACGATTAGTCCTTCAGGCTATTGTAACTACTAAAAAATTTGTCATTCTAATGTCCATACGTATTTCTACCTAAACAGCCAACTGTCTTTTAAATTCCTGCGCTGTATACCAGACTTTATTTCGTACTACTCCTAATTAGGCGCAGCGCTTTGAAACACAGTGAAATTATAGTGTCTAATCCATTGTATATCGATATTGACATTCATTCATACTCGGTTGGCCATCGCCGGTGTCCTGGCGACCGGGAAATACGTAAGGAATAACAATGTACGAATTCAAAGGTAGTGAAACGCAGGAACAGATGCAAGGTATCAGAAAACCTGATACCCGCAACGCAGAACTCACGTCGGCAAAGACAGAAACGATAAATGGTCGGTGGAAAAGTAAAGTTCGTCAATTCAAGCCCCGGGATATTGTTTATCATCAAAGTGATGAAGTTCACAGTGTATATTTAATTCGTAAAGGTTTGGTGAAATTGATCAGTTATTTACCCAATGGACGTGCGCGTATTGTACGATTGCATGCAAATAATCATTGGCTGGGTACAGAAGGCCTGTTGGATCCAACCTATGAACACACTGCTATAGCGGCTAATGATGTGGAAGTAGAACAGTTTAGTATTCATAATACGAAAAGCGTTATCAGGGACACCCCGGAAATGCTGGATCTGCTATTGAAGCAGTGGCATGGTGATCTCTCGCAAGCGGACTTGTGGATATCGGATTTCTCTACAGGTGGTATTAAGGCGAGACTCGCGAGGTTTTTGGGGTATCTCGCGCAGTTGGAGTTCGGTTGTTCTGGCGATCGAGTTGAGTTGTTGTCTGTGCAGGAGATTTCTGAAATTCTGGGTGTAACACCAGAGAGTGTCAGTAGAATACTGGCCAGTTTCAAGCGTAACGAAATATTGCGGAAACAGGTAAATTCGCACCCTGAAACGTTCTGGATCGATGTAGATCGGTTGCAGCAAGTTGCGAATGAATAGCTTTAAAACTTAAGTTGTTTACGATTTTGTTATCCTGTGGTGTCAGCGCTTCGCGGTAGTATAGAACGAGTGTCCACATGGTTATAGTTAAATATTTGGTGCGACGCGCT
>JASFMT010000077.1:0-11254 GCA_050117455.1 Gammaproteobacteria bacterium
CATTGATAGTCAATGATTATTTCAAAGAAAAGATGGCTAAAAAATGCCAGGAAGGTTACTGGACGGGGGAAAACCAGGCCAGTTTGTTGTGCAACGTAACCACCTCGCCCACGATAATCAGGGTCGGCGGTTGAATGGAAGTGTTATCGATAATTCCGGGCATGGTGGCAAGGGTTCCGATGTGGACTTTCTGTTGCTGGGTCGTGGCCTGTTCCACCAATGCGATGGGCATATCCGGTGACATGCCGTGTTCCACCAGTTTTTCGCACAACACCTTGGCGCCCAGCAGCCCCATGTACACCACGACGGTTTGATTAGGTTGCACCAGCGCTTTCCAGTTAAGGTTCATGGTACCGTCTTTTAAATGGCCGGTGACGAACAATACCGATTGGGCGTAATCCCGATGGGTGAGCGGGATACCACTGTAGGTTGCGGCACCGGACGCGGCGGTAATACCGGGTACGATTTGAAACGGTACACCGGCTTCCATAAGGGTTTCAATTTCTTCCCCGCCCCGGCCAAAGATAAAGGGATCGCCGCCCTTGAGGCGTAACACCCGTTTGCCTTTTTGGGCTACCCGCGCGAGCATGTGATTGATGTCTTCCTGCGGCAAGGTGTGCTTGTCCCGTTCCTTGCCCACGTACACCAGGTCCGCGTCCCGCCGCGCCAGTTCCAGGATTTCTTCCGACACCAGGCGGTCGTAAACAATGACATCCGCCTGTTGCAGTAACCGTAACGCACGGAATGTTAGCAAGTCCGGATCACCCGGTCCGGCACCCACCAGGTAAACTTCGCCCCGCTCCGGCATCGCTTGCTCGCCTTCGGCGATGGCATCATTCATGGCGGCACGCGCCGCTTCTTCCTTGCCGGAAAATACCATTTCAGCGATGGGACCCTGCACCACGGTTTCCCAGAAATACCGGCGCTTGTCGGGATTCTTGATGTACTGCTTGACCTTGTCACGAAACTCTTCCATCAACGATCCCAGCTTGCCATACGTGGCGGGAATCATGGTTTCCAGCCTCGCCCTTAACAGGCGGGCTAATACCGGCGAGGCACCCCCGGTGGACACCGCGATTTGCACCGGTGACCGGTCGATCATCGAAGGAACGGTAAACGTGCAAAGACCGGGTTGGTCAACCACGTTGACGGGAATATTGTTTTGCTGCGCGGTTTCGGAAATGAGTTGATTCACCGCTTTGTCATCGGTGGCCGCGATTATGACGGCATAGGGAGTTACATCGGAATCGGTAACATCCGCTACTTCGAAGTGCTTTTTGATAAACCGGATTTCGCCGGCATTTAATCTTCCCTGCAGGCTTTCACACAATCCCGGTGCAATCACACTGACATTGCCGCCGGCGCGCACCAGTAACGACACTTTGCGCGCAGCCACTTCCCCGCCTCCCACCACCAGGCAGGAACGGCCTTCCAGTTTGAAAAACATGGGAAAGTATTGCATGGGTTTTCTATTTTCCACTTAATTCGTAGCCCGGATGGAGCTTTAGCGGAATCCGGGAGTTCAAAGCCACGACACACCGGTTTCCCGGATTCCGCTAAGGCTTCATCCGGGCTACCAGCAAAGCCTGTTTATGGACAGACAATAGCTAATTTTAGAAATTTTGATTTAGTCCCTCAAACGGATAATGGCAAAGAGTAGCACCGCTTAAGACGCCAAGTCATTGGATTATATCCATGCCCCCCATATAAGGCTGTAATACCTTTGGGATAGCGATGGCACCATCGGCCTGCTGATAGTTTTCCATCACCGCCACCAGTGCCCGACCCACGGCCAAACCCGAACCGTTCAAGGTATGTACCAGTTGCGGTTTGCCCTGATCTTCCCGCCAGCGGGCTTTCATGCGCCGGGCCTGAAAATCTTCAAAGTTACTGCAGGATGATATTTCCCGGTATTTTTGCTGGCCCGGCAACCACACTTCCAGGTCATAGGTTTTCGCCGCGGAAAAACCGATATCGCCGGTGCACAAGGTCACCACGCGATAGGGCAATTCGAGCAGTTGCAGAATACGTTCGGCGTGGCCCGTCAGTTCTTCCAGCGCCTTATAGGAATCATCCGGTTTTACGATTTGCACCAGTTCCACTTTATCGAATTGATGTTGCCGGATCATACCGCGGGTATCTTTGCCGTATGATCCCGCTTCACTGCGAAAACACGGTGTGTGACAGACAAAACGCAATGGCAGGTCTTCGCTGTTTTGAATCGTATCGCGCATGATATTGGTGACCGGTACTTCCGCGGTGGGAATCAGATAGTAAGGCGGGTCCGTTTCGATTTTAAACAAATCTTCCTCAAACTTGGGCAATTGGCCGGTACCCTGCAGACTATCGGCATTCACCAGGTAAGGCACATATACTTCCGAATAGCCGTGGTCGCGGCTATGGGTGTCCAGCATGAACTGGCTCAGTGCCCGGTGCAACTTCGCAATAGCGCCGGTCATCACGTTAAAGCGGCTGCCGGCAATTTTCGCGGCGGTCTCAAACTGCAATTGTCCCAGCGCATCGCCGAGATCGACGTGATCCTTCACTTCAAAATCAAACGCCGGTGGTTCGCCCCAGCGGCGTTCTTCGCGGTTATCGTTTTCGTCCTTGCCATCGGGCACATCGGCATGGGGAATATTCGGTATACCCAACAGAATGTCGTTTAATTGGTCCTGAACCTCATTTAGCCGTTGTTCCTTGTCTTTAAGTTTGTCGCCCAGATCAGCCACTGCATCCAACAATGGTTGCACGTCCTCGCCTTTGGCCTTGGCCTGCCCAATCGCCTTAGCACTTTTATTCTTTTCATTTTGCAGGTTCTGGGTTTGCACCTGGATGGCTTTGCGTTCTTCCTCCAATGCCGAAATCGTATCGATATCCAGCGCAAAGCCCCGGCGGGCCAGTTGTTTGGCTACATGATCGAGTTCGGTTCTTATTAATTTGGGATCAAGCATGGTACTTTGTCCTGCAATAATTTCTCTGTAATGTGGTCAGGTTTGTCTCGTTAGCGATACTCGGTCACCAACAAGCTGTCAGGTTTTATACGGGATAGACAGCCCGCGCCATCAATACACCAATCCAGGCAGCCATGATACAAAGCGTTACATTCAATAAAACATTCAACGCTGCTGTTAAAATGTGGCCTTGTTCCAGAAATTCGAGTGTTTCTATGGAAAACGTGGAAAAGGTGGTAAATGCCCCCAGCAAGCCCACTAACAATAATGCACGCCAGTGAGGACCCAACGCCAGCCGTTCGTTGAATGTCACGTATAACAATCCTATGAGCAAAGACCCGATGACATTGACCGCTAACGTGCCGTAAGGGAACGATCGTCCCAGCCAGGCGTGCATGCCTGATGAAACGCCGTAACGCAACATCGCCCCCAGGGCGCCACCGGCTGCAATCGCTAGTAACTGCATGGCGAACGAAACCCTCTCATTGTGAAATTAGCTGCCGTTTTTTCAACTAGCTTCTTATATGATGCCGTCATGACTTAGACTCTTCATCCGACGATGATTGCTTTTCGGATCCCGCCTTGCGGTCCAGTTCCTTCAGGTACCGCAATTTTTCGGCAATTTTCTGTTCCAGGCCGCGATCCACCGGCTGATAGTATAACTTTTCCGGCATCTGATCGGGAAAATATTTTTCCCCCGCAGCGTACCCTTCCGGTTCGTCGTGAGCATAACGATATGCACCACCGTAGTTCAATTTTTTCATCAACGAGGTTGGCGCGTTGCGCAGTTTAAGGGGCACATCCAGGGTCCCTGATTGCCGCGCGTCTTGCAGTGCCGCGTTATAAGCAACATACACCGCATTACTTTTTGCCGCGCAGGCCAGGTACACCACCGCCTGCGCCATGGCCAGTTCACCCTCAGGGCTGCCAAGCCGCTGTTGCGCGTCCCATGCGTTTAACGCCAGTTGCAGCGCCCGTGGATCGGCGTTGCCGATATCTTCCGATGCCATGCGCACTATCCGCCGCGCCAGGTACAGGGGATCGCAACCGCCGTCGATCATTCGTGCCATCCAGTACAAAGCCGCATTGGGGTCTGAGCCGCGCACCGATTTGTGCAATGCGGAAATCTGGTCATAGAATTGTTCGCCGCCTTTGTCGAAACGGCGCAGACTACCGGTTAGAACTTCATTTAACAATTCTTCGGTAATATGTATTGTACCTTGCTCATCCGGTTCGGCCAGGTCATGGCAGATTTCCAGCGTATTTAGCGCCCGGCGGGCATCACCGTCGGCGAAGCGCGCGAGCGATTCGCGCAGGGGTTGGGGGAAATCAATGGTTGTCTGGCCAAGGCCACGCTCTTTGTCGCGCAACGCCCGTTCGACAATATCCAGCAACGCATTTTCATCAAGATTACGCAGTACATAGACACGGGTCCTGGATAGCAGGGCATTGTTAAGCTCAAAGGATGGATTCTCGGTAGTGGCGCCGATAAAAATCACCGTCCCGTCTTCGATGTAAGGCAAAAACGCATCCTGTTGTGATTTATTGAAACGATGCACCTCGTCGACAAACAGCACCGTATCCTGTTGATGCATTTCGCGGTGACGTTTGGCCTGGTCAATGGCGGCTCGGATATCCTTGACCCCGGAAAGCACGGCGGATACGGAAAGAAATTGCGCATGAATACGCTGGGCAATCATGTAAGCCAGGGTGGTTTTGCCCGTTCCCGGCGGCCCCCAGAACACCATGGAATGCAGGTGATCGGATTCGATGGCCTGGCGCAAAGGTTTGTTCGGCCCCAGTAAATGTTGCTGGCCGTAAAACTCCTCGACCCTGGCCGGACGCATGCGATCGGCCAGGGGCCGGTAGCGCATGTCACTGTCATTGCTAAACAGATCAGGAGTGTTCATGAGTTTTAACGAGACTCACAGGAATCTCTAACAGGGCCTGTGACAAGTTGGTAGTTATTAATTGGTGCCGTTCTGGGTTTCGTTAATCACATCAACGCCGGGGGGCGCTTTGAATTCAAAAACAGACGGATCGATATCCGGATTTAATTTCATATTTGAGAAGGTCAACCGGGTCACCTGACCAAAGGCATCTTTCAATTCCATAATCTTTATATGGTCGCCGGCAAACGCCAGCAACAGTTTTTCAAAACCGGCGTCCTTGTCCCGCGGCAGCAGCTGTAACCAGAATAAGGACATGTCACTTTCCCGGTTTTCGGTGATCTCTTCGACTTCAAACTTGTCGGTAATATTAGCACCGCCACTTAATAAGACGGCCGGCGTATTACCCAGCGCCAGATCCAGTGGTTTGACGATAACCTGTTCCATTTCCACGTCGTAGATATACAACCGTTTACCATCGGCCACGATCTGTTGTTCATAGGGTGCGGAATAATTCCAGCGAAATTTACCGGGGCGCTGCATTTCCAGCACGCCCTGAGATTTTTCCGCGTTGGGACGCGTTTCACTAATAATAGATTGCGTGAAATCAGCGCGCATACTGGTGACCTGTCGATAGAATTGATTCAGGCGTTGTTCCGCACCGCTGGCCAGGGCTGAGGATACTGGCTGAATAAACGCCAGGCATAAAATAAAAAATAGAAGTTTTTTCATGAATGAACGACCGGTTTTCCAGAATGAATTGTTATATTAATTAGTATATCGATGGCGTACTAAAGTTCAGGTGGTGGCGGTGCAAGCACTTCGCGGGTACCGTTGGATTGCAATGGCCCCACGACGCCGGCTTTTTCCATCTCTTCCACCATACGCGCGGCGCGGTTATAACCGATCTTGAGCCGACGCTGCACACCGGAAATGGAAGCGCGGCGAGTTTCGGTAACGATGGCAACCGCCTGGTCGTAGAGTTCATCCACATCACTGCTGGTTTCTTCCAGCTTGGGATAACCGTTTTCCGCAATGGTGGAAGGCCCCTCAAGAATCTCATCATCGTAGTCCGGCTCGCCGCGGCTCTTTAGATCGGCGGCAACACGATGCACTTCCGCATCGGACACAAAAGCGCCGTGAACGCGCGTGGGAATACCGGTACCCGGAGCCAGATACAGCATGTCGCCATGACCCAGCAATTGTTCCGCGCCGCCCTGATCGAGAATAGTCCGCGAATCCACCTTGGCCGACACCTGGAACGCGATCCGCGTTGGAATATTGGCCTTGATCAAACCGGTCAGCACATCCACTGACGGGCGCTGCGTTGCCAGAATCAAATGAATACCGGAGGCACGGGCCTTTTGCGCGAGGCGGGCGATCAGCTCTTCCACTTTCTTGCCCACCACCATCATCATGTCCGCCAACTCATCAATGACGATAACAATTAACGGCAGTTCCTCAAGGTAGCGTTCCTCATCATCTTCCAGCAGTTCGTTGGGTGTATATGTGGGATCAACAATCCATTCGTCGTTTTCATTAGCTTTGCGTATCTTTTTGTTGTAGCCCGCAAGATTACGCACACCCATGTGCGCCATCAACGTATAACGGCGTTCCATTTCCGCAATGGCCCAGCGCAAGGCATTGGCCGCCTGCTTCATGTCCGTCACCACCGGCGCCAGCAAATGGGGAATACCTTCGTACACCGAAAGCTCCAGCATTTTAGGATCGATCATGATCATGCGCACTTCGGTAGGCGTGGAGTTATACAACATACTCAACACCATGGCATTCAAGCCCACGGACTTACCCGAACCGGTAGTACCCGCCACCAGCAAGTGCGGCATCTTTTGCAAATCCGCCACGATGGGTTGGCCGCTGATATCTTTACCCAGCGCAACGGTAATGGGTGAATGCGCCTGCTCGTATTGCCTGGAGCGCAACACTTCACTCAGGCGCACGACCTCGCGCACTTCATTGGGAATCTCCAGTCCCACCGTGGATTTCCCGGGGATGACTTCCACCACGCGGACACTGATGGCCGACAGGGAGCGCGCCAGGTCCTTGGCAAGATTACTGATCTGATTTACTTTTACGCCCGGGGCGGGATCCAGCTCGAAACGGGTAACTACCGGCCCGGGATGCACTGCCACCACTTCGACTTCGATACCAAAGTCCAGCAGCTTCAATTCAACGGTGCGGGACATGGCCTCGAGGGCTTCTTCGGAAAAATGGTTTTTACGCGCTTCGGCGGCATCGAGCAATGACAGTGCCGGTAACGCTTCATCCGCCGGTGGCTCGAACAACGGTGCCTGGCGCTCTTTTTCTTCGCGCTCTGAATACTCGATGGCCTCCACGACGGGTTCAATCTTGACAGGTTTGCGCTTGGCTTTTTTCTGCTTCTGGGTCTCTACCACTTCTTCGCGCTCATGGCGTGCCCGTTGACCGGCAACATAATCCCGGAAGCGATACCATTGATCACCGAGCCACACGAAAAAATTAAGGGTCATGCGGCCGGTGGCATCCATCACCCGAAACCAGGACAGATTAGTAAATAGCGTCACGCCGGTTAAAAACAAAGCCACTAACAATAATGTGCCACCCAGAAAACTGAAGATGCTCACCAGGCCATTACCCACCACATCACCCAGGATACCGCCGGCGTCCAGCGGTAATTCCGATACATCGATAAAGTGCAACGTTGCCAAACCGGTACCGGCGCACAGGGTGACAATAAATCCGATACCGCGCAGGGTCCCAATACGCATATCAAGCTCGTCGTCACCATCACGGCCCCTGAAAATGAGCCAGCCGCTATAGGCCACCATAATGGGAAACAAATAAGCCAGATAACCGAATAAATAAAGAAAAGCGTCAGCGAACCAGGCACCCACCATGCCCCCGGCATTGCGAATCACATCGCTGCTTTCACTGTGCGACCAGCCGGGATCTGCCGGGCTATAGGTAATAAGCGAGGCCAACAAATATATCGCAATGGCGCCAAAGACAATTAATGCGCCTTCACGCAGTCCTCGAATAGTGTGTTCAGCCAGTGGAACCGATTTTTGTTTGGACGCTTTCGCGGTTGCTTGAGCCAAAATCCCTAACCTCTTTTATAATTTCTTCCCGCTTACCGATGATCTTTTGCGATCGTCGACATCAATTGTTGCTTGTGGTGATGTGTCTACCCGCCACATCCTGGACACCTTCACATCTCAGACCACCGTAGTAATGCCAGGTATTCATGGTTCTTCCTGACAGCAATGACCAACTTACGTTTACGGGTCGTTAGCTTTACAATGGATTGTATATATTTTGGTAAAACTGACGCATTTTGCAAATAATGTGCGCAAAAATCCACATTTTAAAGGTTTTGTAGTGCGTGATGCACGACTTTCCCCGCTTTAACATTTATTCCTGCGGCTAAATCGGGCTGTTGTTCCCAATCAGGGGTCGAAATCTTTACCACATATGGCAATAATGAGGCGGATAACGCCTGTGATGCACTGCGCGGTACCGCACCGGGCATATTGGTTACCCCGAAATGCACAACGCCTTCCCACTCGAACGTTGGATTTTCATAGGTGGTGGGCCTGGTGGTCTCGATACACCCGCCCTGATCCACGGAGATATCGATAATGACACTGCCGTTGCGCATGGAGCGCACCATGTCAGCGGTGACAATTTTCGGAGCCCGCTCACCCACAACTAAAACAGCTCCAATAAGCAGGTCCGCCTTTTTCACCTCCGCCGCCAGGCTGTGGGCATAGGGATACAACGCGGTAACGTTATGGCCCAACGCGCGCATACGTTCTAATTTGGGTCTATTTCGATCAAATACAACCACTTCGGCGCCGATATTCGCGGCATAAAGCGCCGCATTACCACCGGCCACGCCGGCGCCCAGAATCACGACTCTCCCCCGTTCCGCGGCCGGTAACCCTCCCAGCAGAATACCACTGCCTCCTTGTGGGCTATGCAACAGGTGTGTCCCGGCCTGCACCGCCACTCGGCCGGCGATATCGCTCATGGGAGCCAGTAGCGGCAATTGGCCATCGGCCAGCTCAACGGTTTCAAATGCCACGGCGGTTAAACCGATTTGCTGCAGGCCCTTCATGAGCTCAATTTCCGCCGCCAGGTGCAGATAAGAGAACAAAATTTGATCAGATCGTAACAGTTTCAGCTCCGCCGGCTGTGGCTCCTTGACCTTCACAATCAGCTCACCGGCATCATATAACGCTTTTGCATCGGGCATGATTTGCGCGCCAGCCTGTATAAAGTCATCATCGCTGTATCCACTCAGCACGCCAGCGTCGTGTTCAATAAAAACGTCGTGACCGTGGCTCACCAGGTCCGCCACGGCGTCAGGTATCAATGCAATCCGGCCTTCGAGGGTTTTTATTTCTTTTGGGATAGCAATGCGCATTACATCTCCTTTACGATGTCTATTACATCTCGTAGTATAACTGCTGTTTATTAAAGCTGCTGAACGATCGGCCGCTCAACAATAAAACCGATATTCTTCAAGCCAGTGGTTTGTTACATATTTACTATCTTTCAGGTGTCAGGAGCTAATCATGAGTGAAACCAAACATTGTCGACTGTTGATTCTCGGATCCGGTCCGGCGGGATATACCGCTGCGGTTTACGCCGCCCGCGCTAATCTCGATCCTGTTTTAATTACCGGCCTCGAACAGGGCGGCCAGCTCATGACCACTACGGACGTCGACAACTGGCCGGGTGACCCCGAGGGATTGCAAGGACCGGGCCTCATGGAGCGCATGCAAAAACATGCCGAACGGTTCAACACCGAAATTATTTTTGACCATATCAACAAGGCGGATTTAAATAACCGGCCGTTCACCTTAACCGGCGATAGCGGCACCTATACCTGCGATGCACTTATTATTGCAACCGGTGCTTCCGCCATGTATTTAGGGCTGGAAAGCGAAGAAAAGTTTCGCGGCAAAGGCGTATCCGCCTGCGCCACCTGTGATGGCTTTTTTTATAAAGGTCAGGATGTGGCAGTGATTGGTGGCGGCAATACGGCCGTGGAAGAAGCACTTTACCTGTCTAATATTGCCAACCATGTAACGGTTATTCACCGCCGCGACAAATTCCGTTCCGAGAAGATTCTTTCCGATCAACTTATGGAAAAAGCCAAATCGGGTAACGTCGATATCAAATGGAACCATGTCCTTGATGAAGTACTGGGCGATAACACGGGCGTTACCGGTGTTCGCATCAAAGGTACGGAAAACGACAAAACTGAAGAGCTTAAACTACAAGGCGTATTTGTCGCGATCGGCCACAAACCCAATACGGATTTATTCGTCGATCAGGTAGAGATGGATCACGGCTATATCAAACTGTTCCGCGAGGAAAACGGCAGCAATGCCACCGCCACCAGTATTCCCGGTGTATTTGCGGCAGGGGATGTTGCCGACCATGTTTACCGGCAGGCGATTACCTCCGCCGGCTCCGGTTGCCAGGCCGCACTGGATGCCGAACGTTATCTGGATAATCTCGGAAAATAAAAATATAAAGAGTTATCTTAAACTACAAATATCGAAGTATATTTTACATTCTCCAAAATCCCCCTTGATCCCCCTTTACAAAGGGGGAGGTACCACCCCTAATCGTCGGAATTACATCAAACGCGTAGGTTGGGATGAGCGAAAGCGAATCCCAACGTCCTGACTGATTGGGTTCCACTGCATTCAACCCACCCTGCCAACTATCTACTGGAGTAGGAGCCAGCCATGCTGACGATCCACACCACCGCATACCCGCCTTAGCAAAACGGTGCCCACGCCCAGTGTGCAATTAACGAATATCGCCTGCACGGCTGGCTCCTACTACGGTAAGAACCGACAGAGTCAAATTGTAGATTTTTAGGGCAGCTGTACCGGGGATAAGGCCTATTTTGTTTAACGAGCCATTCGGAGAAATTTGATATAATTTTGTGGTCTCATATAAAAACCAAATTATTCAGCACTATCCCCAGGGTTTCTCGCCATGAACATCACCATAATCGGCGCTATCAACGAAGTCACAGCTGATGAATGGAACAACCTCGCCGGTTTGGAAAACCCTTTCATTCGCTATGAGTTTCTTTCGGCGCTGGAAACCCATAACTGTGTCGGCGACCGTTTCGGCTGGATTCCACAGCATATTACCCTGCGGGATGATGATAACAAGCTCATCGGCGCGGTACCGATGTACCTCAAAGACAACTCCTACGGTGAATTCGTGTTTGACTGGGGCTGGGCCGATGCCTATCACCGTCACGGGCTGGCGTACTATCCCAAGCTGGTGGTCGCAACACCTTACACACCCGCTACCGGCCCGCGGCTATTAATCGACAAAGGACAGGATTACCCCACTTTCGCCAACACTCTCATCGAAGCCAGC
>JASFMT010000078.1:0-11145 GCA_050117455.1 Gammaproteobacteria bacterium
TGTGACATATCGCCTTGCAGTTGGCGGCCCATACCGGCTGGGAGTTTGAGGGCTTTGGGTTTATGGGGGGTATTGAAATTATTAACGTAACACCAGTCTAGCGGTGGCGCGCCGTTAGCCGCTCGTTTTTCCAGTTCATGGCGGACCACTTCCTGTTTGCCAACTCCGGTGGAACCCAGGACATATAGATTATAACCATCGTGTTTGATGCCGACACCGAAATCAATGGCTTCCATTGCGCGGGACTGGCCAATGGTTTCGGCAAGATCTTCAAGTTCTGCGGTGGTTGAAAAGTCTAATTCACCAGGTTGGCAAGCGTAGTACAGTTGGTCTGGGGTAAGCGGGTTTATTTTCATAAAACGAAATCTATTGTTGCCGGTTTCCGTCCCCTTATTAAATGATTGGTTACGGAACTAAAAATTTAAACAGCGACTAGCAGCCTTAGCGATGGGTCTGTTTATAATCGCTCCGGTAAATGGGCTCTGATTTGATCGACCGGTAAAGCGGTTAGATCCTTGTTGATTTCATCTTTAATTGCCCGTTTGGTATCACCGTTGATGGAGCTTCGCAACATTCCCAGGAAAAGCGGCGCCGCGACAATGTAGACTTTGTTATATCGGCCTTCTTGTCTAACGCTATTCAGTTTGTGAGTGACGTCCTTGGCAAAGCGAATCGCCTCCTGGCGTTTGGGGTCAATCTCGGTATCCAGCGAGTTCACACCCTGTCCGCCGCGATTTGAGGTCTTGCCGGGTTTATCGGAGGCCATTTCATTGGGGTGTAACTTGGATTCGGGGTGGACCATACTATCGATTTCAGTTAATTTTCCGCGAGGGCTTTCGGCACTAAAAAATCTTGCGCGGCAGGCATCAGCTACCATTACCAGTGTACTCATTATTGTTTCCTCCATTGCGCCATTTATTGATGCTGTATGGTGCTTGTAAAATTATGTTAACGGTTGCGACAATAGCAGGTATTGAGCAAGGTCAGGAAAAGCGGGTAAATTTTCGTTTTTTTGTAGGGTGTTAACACTGTAAGTTGTCGATTTTGCAGGTCTTTGGGATTCGCCTGTGAATGTTTGTCCGTCATCGGCATCTCCATTGGTAGCCACTGGTAGAGGCAGACAGCTGTTAATACAAGGCCAGCACAGACCATCGTGACTGCCGGACTAGGCCTGCTTTTGTTTCAGGTGTTCTGCCAAATACAACCATGTTTCGATGACAGAGTCCGGATTCAACGATACACTGTCAATTTGCTGCTCCATTAACCAGAACGCGAGGTCCGGATGGTCAGAAGGACCTTGTCCGCAAATGCCCACGTATTTCATTTTCCGGCGGCAGGTTTTGATGGCCATACTCAATAGTGCTTTGACCGCGTCGTTGCGTTCGTCAAACAACTCCGCAACCAGTCCTGAATCCCGATCCAGCCCCAGGGTTAGTTGGGTAAGATCATTGGAGCCTATTGAGAAACCGTCAAAATGTGCCAGGAATTGCTCGGCCAGCAGGGCGTTGGAAGGAATCTCGCACATCATTATCACTTCGAGATTATTTTCACCTCGGTGGAGGTCGTTGTCGTATAACAAATCCAGCACCGATTCGGCTTCGTTGACGGTGCGGACAAAGGGGATCATGATAGCGACGTTGGTGAGCCCGAGGTCGTCACGGACCTTTTTAATAGCAAAGCATTCCAGTTCAAAACAATCACGGAAGGATTCACTGACATAACGTGATGCACCGCGAAAGCCAATCATCGGGTTTTCTTCGTGGGGTTCATAATTTTCACCACCGATGAGGTTGGCGTATTCGTTGGATTTGAAATCCGACATGCGAACGATCACGGGTTTCGGATTAAAGGCCGCGGCGATCGTGGCAATGCCCTCGGCCAGTTTCTCGATATAAAAACTCACAGGATCGTGGTAACCGGCGATTTTGTCGCGAATCTGTTCTTTAATGTCATCCGGCTGGCTATCAAACTGAAGCAATGCCTTGGGGTGGATACCAATGGTGCTATTGATGATAAATTCCAGTCTGGCAAGGCCTACCCCTTCATTGGGCAGGTTACGAAAATCAAAGGCGCGCTCCGGTGTTGCCACGTTCATCATGATTTTAAAGGGCAAAGGCGGCATGGAATCAATTTTGATTTCGTTGATAACGAATTCCTGCTTGCCTTCGTAAACATTTCCGGTGTCGCCTTCGGCGCAGGAGACGGTAACTTCGCTACCGTCGGGAATTACATCGGTTGCTTCACCACAACCAACAACGGCGGGAATACCCATTTCCCTTGCGATAATGGCCGCGTGACAGGTGCGTCCTCCGCGGTTGGTGACAATGGCGGAAGCCCGTTTCATGATGGGCTCCCAGTCCGGATCCGTCATGTCGGTGACCAGAATATCACCCGGTTCCACGCGGTCTATTTCCCTGGCGCTCATTATCACCCGAACGGTGCCGGCAGCAATCCGCTGACCGATACTGCGCCCGCTGATTAACAGGTTGCCCTCGGATTTTAGTTCATAACGCCTGATGACTTTTTTATCGTCCCGGCTTTTAACGGTTTCCGGCCGCGCCTGCACGATATAAAGTTGTCCGTCCAGCCCGTCTTTGGCCCATTCGATATCCATGGGGCGTTTGTAGTGCTGTTCGATGGTGACGGCAAAGCTGGCCAGCTGTGCGACTTCATCGTCGTTGAGACTAAATACGCGCTGCTTGTCATTGGGGACATCGACAGTCACCGTTGAACTGCCATCGTTGTCTTTATCGTTATAGATCATGGACACCGCCTTGCTGCCCAGCCGCCGGCTTAGGATCGCCGAACGTTGTTGCTGCAACGCGGGTTTGTAAACAAAAAACTCATCGGGATTGACCGTACCCTGAACCACGGTTTCACCCAGTCCATAGGCACTGGTGATAAGGACAACGTCTTCAAAGCCCGATTCGGTATCGATGGAAAACATGACACCGCTGCTGGCAAGATCCGAGCGCACCATTTTTTGCACGCCGGCGGACAGTGCCACCTGGCGATGATCGAAATTCTGATGGACACGGTAGGCGATGGCCCGGTCGTTAAATAGCGAGGCAAAAACGATTTTGACGGCATCAAGTAAACTGTCGAAGCCGACAATATTGAGCAGTGTTTCCTGCTGGCCGGCGAAGGAGGCTTCGGGAAGGTCTTCTGCGGTTGCTGACGATCGTACAGCGAAAGTGGCTTCCTTACCGTATCGTTCGGTTAGCTGCTGGTAGGCCTCTTTTATAGCGCCCTGGATTTCGGGAGAGAAGGGCGCCTCCACGATCCATTGGCGGATCTGTTGGCCGGTTTTAGCCAGAGCCCTGACGTCATCCACATCAAGATCATCAAGTCGTTGATATATTCGTTGGTCCAGCCCGTCGTGGGCCAGGAATTCACGATATGCTTCAGCGGTAGTGGCAAAGCCACCGGGTACCTGTACCCCTTTGGCAGTCAATTGGCTGATCATCTCACCAAGGGAGGCATTTTTGCCGCCTACTTCGGCGACGTTGTGGATAGTTAGATCTTCAAACCAGCGCAGCAAGTCAGACATAGTATTTTAAGCTCATGGTAAAATGTTGTTTGGTATTGTTTTTCAGTTTATCCAATTGCTTTGTCTTACAGTATGGCGTACATCAATAAAAAGGTGAAGTTATCCCCCTAAATCCCTTTGAAATACCGGGACAGCCGCCAACGGCGGTATTTATTCGACCGCTTGTTTACCATAAAATTTGGGTGCGTATCGAAAGCTTTGGGTTGGTGGGTCCGGTAAGATCGATAAACCCGCCTTACGTCAATTGGGTATGTCTATCTCGGATTGCATTGGCAGGGGGCTTCGGGTAGGCTTGCTGGTGCTAAATTTGCATGGATATTATTCGTTCATCTGTCCCGTTATGATCCTGCGGTAACAGCGTACTAACCCGGGTTTCCCCGGCTTTAAACCTATAAGTAGCACCGAATTTCAATCAGTTATGTCTATCGTTTGGCAGCGACGGGTCGATGGAACCCGCTACGAAGTACGCATGGCGGGGCGCACCCGGCGCCTTTACACCAATGGTGTATTTCATAGCCAATTCAATCCAGATAATCCTGTGTCCGGCAGCATCTGGGATTTGTTGATGATTCCGGCGTTTTTTTATCCCCGGGGCAAAATCCAGCGAATCCTGGTGCTGGGCGTCGGCGGTGGCGCCGTGATGCAACAGTTCCAGCATTTCCTCCAGCCCGAACATATCACCGGTGTTGAATTAAATCCCTATCACCTGTACGTCGCCCGGCGTTTTTTTTACGTGAAGCAGGACAATGTGGATTTGCATTACGCGGACGCCGTGAAGTGGGTCAAGGACTATGAGGGTGAGAAGTTTGACTTAATCGTCGATGATCTGTTTGGTGAACAGGATGGAGAACCGGTTAGAGCAGTGGCAGCAGACGCCACATGGTTTCGTAAATTGAACAAACTGTTAAAGCGTGATGGCCTGTTAGTTAGCAACTTTGTATCGACTCGTGAACTCAGGCGTTGTGCTTATTTTACCGACGATAAAATTCACAAGCAGTTCAAAGCGTGTTTCCAACTGACTGCCCCCCACTACGAAAATGCCATCGGCACTTTCCTGAAAAAGGATTCCAGTCAGCGTGTCCTGCGGCAACACCTGATTGATACTCCGCAATTGAATCCCAACCTGAAATCCAGCCGCTTGCGCTATTCCATCCGGCGGCTTTGATGTTTCTCATCATTTGACTAATCGGGCACCGGTAACGGTCAATACACGATAGTTCAACGCATAGTCGCGATGGCGCAAAGATAGTACAACATATTTGTATTTCTTGAGCTATCAACAATTGGCATGGTGCAGCAATACGATATCCAATAGTGGTTCGGCAGAATTCTTAGTATCTTACAATCGGCAATAAAGTTGTGTCGGTTCTAACAAGTCAGGGGGAAAAGATATAAAACGTTTTTGGGTCCTGGCGCCTTTGCGTTGAATCATCAGGCATAAAAAAAGCGAAGCAATCAGAAAAAGGGAAGGAGATTGCTCCGCTTTAAGGGTGTAGTGCAAGTAGAGAGGAAATTGCACTACGGGTACAATAGTGGTACCGCTAACTGTTAATCGTCATCGTTCTTATGCATAAGATTGATGACTTGTAAATCTTCCGCTGCTTTGATTTTTCCGTGATAACCCTGGTTGCGAATCAGTTTTTTAATTTCCGGAATCCGGTCCTGGGTGACAGCGGTTAAATGAGACAGTAACAGCGTGTTGACATTGGCCGCGCTGGCTACTTCGCCAATTCTGCTGGGCGTGGTGTGCAACGAAAAGAAAACCGCGTCGTTGGGACCATCCGGTGCATCGTCCATAATCGCCGTATCGTAGATCAACAGGTCCGTATTGGCGGAGATCTCCACCATGTTGCCGCCATTGGCCAGTGGAGTACCATCTACCAACGTGCTTCTTGAACTGGTATCTCCTGAGAACACGATACTCTTGCCTTTGTACTCGATGCGATAAGCCAGCGCCGGCACCGGACCATGATTGACACCGATAGCTTTTATCGTTACGCCGTCCAGGTTTTCAATGGTTTTTTCTGTGATGGTGTTCGTTGTCCAGTTCGCTGGAATATCCTGCGCTTCATAACCGAAGATACCCGCGCTGATCGCCCGGGTAAAAATATGCAAATAACGCTCGTTGCCTTCGTTGAGTTGATAATGGTCATGCACGAATTCGGTGGTATCCGGGTATTGGGGCACGGAAGGATCAGCCTCGCTTAGTGCTTCTGGAAACGGTATACCATTGGTTTTCGGTCCAAAGATCTTAATCGAGGTAGTACGTCCCGGTGGAAATGTCCCCGGGTTGGCCAGGTTGTAGCGCCGATTATGAAAATAAACGGTTTTTACAATGGGAGACATGTCACCCATGTGGTCGATATGCAAATGGGACAGCAAGATGACATCCAGGTCCTTAACGTCCACGCCACTGGCAGCAATACGCTGGTAGGTACCGCCACCGGCGTCTAAAAGAATTCTGGGTGTACCGTCGATGAAGATGAGATAGCCGGCACTGGCACGGCCTTGCGGAGTCGCAACGGGACCACCGGAGCCCAGCACCATAATAGAGAAGTCGCCTTTAACTTTATCAACGGCAAGCTGCTTACCATGATGACCGTCTCGACCTTCGCCATGATCATCGTCGGCCCAGGCAGCGATGGGACTGATGACTATCGTAAGTAGAAGTAGTAGTAGGAATAAGGTTATATTCTTTGACATTCAAATCTCCCCCGAAGATTTATTGGAAAGTAACGTAAAATTATTAACGAATGATTAAAACAAAAAAATCAAAGAAGTACGCAGTGTAACGTAAATACGGACAACAAGTGTAATATCTTCACTAATACCCTGATGCGTATTTTTGATAATAAGAACTTCATAATTGCCACACAATATTGTTTATTTCATAGTCATACCAGTATGAAAATGTATCAATTCCTGTTGTTTAGTTATGATCCGTTACAAAAGTAACGTTTTATTTCAGAAGTTGATATTAGCTAACAGTACTCATGCCCATCGCTTTGTTGAAAAGCGTGAAACAATGCGGCGCGGAATGAAAGTACTGGCATTTTAGCCGCGTACAACTGATTCAGTAGCGGAATATTGCGTGGCGGTGTGAAAACACAATGTTAGGAAAGGCATTAATTGTTTAGCCTGGTCAAAAGCAATGTTTGCTTTTGATAGTTTGTCATCCAGGGTTAGTGGTGGTTGTCATTGCCAGTTGGTTGACGTCAAGTTCTGATCGTATATATGGAATGTGGATGGTAAACACTGTACCTGCGCCGACTGTGCTTTGCGCGGAAATTTCCCCACCCATCAAATTGCAGAAGTTGCGGCTTATGGCAAGTCCAAGTCCCGTACCGGCAATTTTTTGTGCACTGGATTGATCACCGCGGGAAAAAGGCCGAAACAGATTGCTTAAACAAGTATCCGACATACCGATTCCGTTGTCCGCGATCTCGAATAACAGTTTTTCCCTGTTATTGCGCGTTACTTTATATACCCTCAGTTGTATTTTTCCCTGTTGGGTAAATTTGCAGGCATTGGATAGCAGGTTGAATATGCTTTGTCGTAACTTGGTATAGTCGGCCTTGAATTCCCTGATATCGGGATCGACGGACACAATCAATTCATTGTTGTTTTTCTCTGTTAAGGGCTCCATGGTTGATGTAATTTCGTCAATCATGGTGTGTACATCAACACGTTCATAGTAGACTTCTGTTTTGCCCGCTTCGATTTTGGTAATATCAAGAATGTTATTGATTAGGTCGAGCAAATATTTTCCCGCGGTACTGATTTTTTGTAAATCGGGAATGCATTCCAGCTGGTTGAGGTCGGTAGCTTGTTCCACCAGCAGGTCGGAATAGCCGATAATAGCGTTCAACGGTGTGCGCAATTCGTGAGACATATTGGCCAGAAAAACAGATTTTGCATTGTTTGCGCGTTTAGCTTCATCGACGGCTGCCTTGAGCTGGCCCTGTTGTTCCAGCAATTTGTCCAGCATTTCATTAAAGAACCGGGCGATGTAGCCAAATTCGTCCTGGCGGGAAGTGTCAAAGCGCAGATCGTGCTGGCCTTCGGATACTTTCTGGGTGTTATTGACCAGGTCTTCGAAAGGTTTGTGTACGGTCGTACGAATCGCCCAGATAAGAAACATGCCAAATAGCAATAAACCAATGATGACCGGGAACAGAATTCGGTTGCGATGTTGTGTTACCAGTTTGTTGATGACTGGATAATAAATGACGAGTTTAATATTGCGATAATTCTTTTTGTCTGGTGAGTACACTGCAATGTTCTTGATAACAAACTGGGTATCGGCTTCTTCGTGGCCGTAATAGAGTTCATTTTTCGTGGACAGGACACGCACAAAGGAAAAGCCCAGCTCGTCAATGAGTGCATTGATTTCGGCCGTGTTTTGGTTGGTCATGGAGAGCAGGGCATCGGCATATTTTGACTGCAGACGATAGGCCAGAGCGTCTGCTTTGTTGAGAAAATCAGCTTCCAGCCGGCTTTCCAGGTCATGAATGTAATAAAAGGTGACAAACAACGAGATGGGTAGAATGACCCATAAGGCCAGCGCGCAGATGCGAACGGCTATACTTTGTTGCCAGTTGCGTTTCCAGTCATCAGAAAGTACTTTACGATTGTTGCTCACCGAAATCCCAGTGCTTTAAACGAAACGACAACAGGACAAAAATTGACTAAGCCGGCCAATGTCAGGAATGCGCCAATGATCCAGTTAATGAACCAGAGCTCGCGGGGGATCACAAAAATGGAGAACACCATGACAACGGCAAACAGTAACCGCATGGCACGTTCGGCTTCGAAATGAAAGCGGGAATGTTCGGCGATGGGTTCCGGCTGGCTCGGCGGGTAATCCTGACCATAGCGCACACGGTTGACCAGAATCGGTACTCGCCAGTTGGTAATGCCTTCGAAAAACAGCACAAAGATATAGACATAAAATAACGGCATGTAGTCCAGGTAAATGAGCACTAACAGGATGATGCCCATGGTCAATCGAAATGCGCGCTCACTCATCGATAAACTTTCTCCACCGCCTGCAAAATGGCCAGATGCTTCTGAAAAACAATAACTTTCCAGCTACGTTTACTATCGGCGCTTAGGTAAATTGCTTGATGAATCGCCAAAACCGAGTAATCGGAAAAGATAAAAACGATATGTAGCTGGTTGGCGGGTTTGTTTATATGGGGTGCAAATAAAAGTCCAAAAAAACAATAAGTTACAAATGGAATTATTGGCAGCAAGCGACTGTCCAATGGACTCGAGATAGTTAATAGAAGAAAAGGAACCCCTTAATGATTCACGCAAGATTTCTAGTCGTGTTGGCTGTTTTAGTTATGAGTACTGGGCTATCAGGTTGCGGGACCACGCCCCTGACACCGTCACAGACGGCGCAGCACTTCTGGGCAGCGGTGTTGAACGGTGATGCTGATCAGGCCTCCAACTACGCGACCCGGGATTCCCGGTCCTTGCTAAAAGAGCAGGGGCATCTCGAGCAATATCAACAAGCCACGATTGCCTTTGGCCAGGTGAGTATTAAAAGTGACCAGGCCACTGTGGAAACCACCTTGAAAACGGAACAATCAGCCGCGGCACCACAATCGGTGACATTTGATACCGTCTTGCAGCGGGAAAAGGAACATTGGCGAGTTCATTACCCGCAAACCCGGCAGCTACTGGCCAAGACCAGGGAGAAAAAGGATTTGGATAAAATGGTGGATGACTTAAACCAGCTGGGCCGGCGATTTTCCGGCAAGCTTAATGAATCCCTTGAAGACTTAAGGGAAGCCACGCCAGAGTTAAAACGGGATCTGGAGGCATTGGGTGAATCAGTACAGAAGGATATGCAGGATGCCCTCGAAAAATACGGACCCGAGATCGAGCGTAACTTGCAGGATTTGACCGAATCGCTGGAGGGTGCATTAAAGCAACTGGATAAATCCATGCGCGAATACAAAAAGGATCAGCAGCAACCTGATCAGGAGAATGCGGAGCCGGAGCAACAGCCTGAAGGACGCATGATTTAAAGAAAGCTGGATAAATGATACCGGCGCAGTGTCATCCGGTACCAGGGTTTAACAGAATGCGGTGCGTTAACATTCAATGACGCTACGGAGAAAATAATCGGTCAGTAAGAAAAAAGCCAACCGGATGGTTGGCTTCTTATTTTCTGATGGGTTGGTCTAAGTGCTTATACTTTTCTGCTATCGTTGAACGCCCCAATCATAGCCAGTGCAAACAGACCAACAAATAAAATAATATGAAGATCCATCAGATCCCCTCCGTATTGTTAGTTTTCTCGATAAACGTTGTGTATGTTATTGCGCGATCGAGGTTAGCGAAACTATCCGTGAAGGTCAAATTTCGTTAAAAAAACCCTATTATGTGTACGTGTAAAGGTCTCGGTTTAGGCGATTATTAGTTCAGATTGGTCCATCACGCCGGGTTTGTGTGGGCAGCAAAAGTGTCTTCACTTACAATGCAGGCCAGCGTGGCATTTATGATGTGAGGGAGCAGCGATGATATTACCTGTCTTATTGGGCGCCGTTTTACAGGTTGCGGCAACGGCTTTGCCCAACGGACATGATGACGTAACCTGGGGGATGACGGTTTCGGACGTGAAGAGTCTTCATGAGGTCCATAAAGCCGGTGAAGGAAGCCAATATAGTTACGCCGATCATATGGAAAAAGATCCGGAAGTTTATGTACGCCGCACCGGCGACAACAAAAAGATTGAGTATTATTTCTTTGAGGGCAAGCTATACAAAATATATGTCGTCTATGATCGCAACGTATCCACGCAGGAATTTTACCTGGATCTTATCGGCAAGGCGCAGAAGCAATATGGTAAATTCCAGTCCAACTACCAGGAAAATGTCATGGGAATAACCGTGTTGCATGTTAAATGGGATGACGGTCAATCCATTATGGATCTTCGTAACGGTGCCGGGTACGTTTATGAAGTATTGATTGATAAAGCGGCAAAAAAGAAAAAATTATTAGAGCAACAACGGGACCGTTCGATTTAGCCAGCGGCCACGAATGGTAGTTCCTGTTGCTCTGGCAGCGATGGTTGTGCCTGGCTGATTTGTAAAACTGAAATGAGACTAATATAAAGATGGACTGTCGTATTGGTTGCGGGGCGTGTTGTATCGTTCCTTCCATAACATCGCCGATTCCCGGAATGCCGCTGGGTAAACCGGCAGGGCAGCGGTGTGTGCAACTGGATGAGAATAATCGTTGCCGGTTATTTCACAGTGCCGATCGGCCGATAGTCTGCCAACAATTCCCGGCCACGGCGGATAGCTGTGGCGAAAATTTCGACGACGCATTCGGTTTGTTATCAGATCTTGAAACGTTGACGCAATAAAGCCGGAATTATATGTTTCTTCGCGCAAACAAAAACGGGGATGAAATATCCCCGTTCTACACTATAAAAGTTGTCTCTTTGTCAGTATTAACTGGATCAGTTCATCATTTCCTTTAACTTTGCCTTATCTTCACTGCTCGGTTTGTGATTGAGATCATGCACGATCCTGGCAAGGGTGCGGGCTGGGCCGGACGCCGCATCGTCATTCATGATT
>JASFMT010000079.1:0-11031 GCA_050117455.1 Gammaproteobacteria bacterium
CCTGAAAATGTTATGTAAATTATCTATTTATAGCATATTGAGCGATAATTTTCGGCGTTTCGCCGTTAAACGCATTCTATTTTGTTATTTTTCGCATTTCGAGTATAAACCTGGATTGCCGAAAATTGTTGCTCGTTTACGTTATCGGCATAGGGTCTACGGCCAAATGATGGGATGCAACAGTCCATTCAGCGCCGCACCCAATGTGGAGGTTTATTGCCCAGTTGGTCTGATGCGACGGATTGCCGAGATATTATTTGCCTGCAAATGCAAACGATGAAGTGTAGATAGTGTGATTATAGATCGTTACCTGATCGTCGAAATTCTTCAAACCCTGCTAGCGGTTATGATCGTCCTGTTACTGATTTTTATGGGGCGTTATTTTGCCGTGTTTCTGGCGGACGCCGCGGCGGGTGAGATTACCAGTACCGTGGTGCTGGATTTACTGTTATTGCGAACCATCAGTGCGCTCAATATGATGCTGCCATTTGCGCTTTATATTGCTGTGTTGGTGGCGTTCGGCCGTTTATACCGGGATAACGAAATGACGGCGTTAGCCGCGTCCGGTGTGGGCATTTCACGTGTCGTGATTACGGTTTTCGGACTGGGTTTACTCTTTGCCATCATCGTGGCATTTATTTCCCTTTGGCTGTCACCATGGGCGGAAGCGCAACGCGCCACCATCACAGTGGAGTCCGAAAAAATATCCATCGTAGAAAGCGTATTACCTGGGCAGTTTAATGAACTGGGCAAGCGCAAGGACGCTGTGTTCTACGTGGAAGACATCAAAGACGACCGCAAGACCTTCGACAATATTTTTGTGCAAGTACAGTTGGACGAGAGCCTGGATGTTTTTACGGCCCAGTCAGCTTATATTTACAAGGATCAGGAAACAGGCGACCGATATATCGTACTGGTAAATGGCTACCGGTATCGTGGTATACCTGGCCAGCAGAATTTTGTAATCCAGGAATACCAGAAAAACGCCATACGCATTGTGGCACCCAAAATTTCCACCAGTAGCCGGCGCAAGCGTCATATTTCAACGCCCGAGTTATTAGCGGGCGCAAAACCGCGGGATCAGGCTGAATTGCAGTGGCGGTTTTCAATGCCGCTATCCACCTTGCTATTGGCCGTATTAGGTGTGGTCCTCAGTCGAACCTCACCGCGACAGGGGCGGTTTGCCAAGTTATTTATCGCTATCATGGTGTATGTCATATACAACAACCTGATGAGCATCGCCCGGTCCTGGGTGGAGCAAAGTAAGGTGCCGGTGGAAGTCGGGATCTGGTGGGTACATTTGCTGGTGTTTGCCTTGTTTGGTTTGATGTACTACCAGCAGGTTTCCGGTAAACGGTTTTGGCCTAAACGGGCCTGATGGTGTCGTGTAAAGTGAATTAATAATGTTTATTCTCAATCGCTATATCGGCAAAAATATTTTTTTCGGCATCCTGATTGTGCTGTCGATTCTGCTGTCACTGTTCACATTTTTCCAGATCCTGGATGAACTGGGCGATGTGGGTAAAGGCCGTTATGATGCCGGCAAGGCCATTTTGTATGTGCTAATGACGTTACCTACCACAGCCTATCAGTTGTTGCCCATCACTGCGTTAATAGGTTGCACGGTTGGTCTCGGGGTTTTAGCCAATAACAGCGAGTTAACGGCGATTCGTGCCGCCGGCGTTTCCATTGAACAAATCATCTGGTCGGTTTTGAAAGTGGGATTGCTGATTATTGTCGCCGGCTTTGTCATTGGTGAATGGGTGGCGCCAATAACTGAACAAAAAGCCCAGACCATGCGTTCGGTGGCGCAGTCCAGTCATTTGTCGTTGAAAGGTTCACAGGGTTTGTGGGCCAAAGATGGTACACAATATATCAACGTCCGGGCTGTTTTGCCGGGCAGGCGTCTGAACGATATTTATATTTACGAAGTGGATCATCAGCATCATGTCACGCATATTATGTATGCCGCCAGTGCCTATTACCGGGACGAGAACTGGATACTGGAAGATGTAAAACACAGCTATATCGTCAAAGGCAATGTGGTTGCCGACCACAAGGAAGAGCACGTATGGAATACCACGCTGCGGCCGGAATTGTTGAGCGTCGTGACGGTTAAACCGAATACGTTGTCGATTTGGGGATTGTATCAATATGTACAGTACCTGGAAGCCAATGGGTTGAGTGCCGAAAAATACAAACAATCGTTGTGGACCAAGGCAACGTTGCCGGTCGTCACCGTGCTAATGGTGTTGCTGTCCATTCCGTTCGTATTTGGTCCCATGCGATCAGTGAGTATTGGAACAAGGGTACTAGTGGGTACGTTGGTGGGAATTGGCTTTCACCTCGTCAGCCAGATGTTTGCCTATATGGGGCTGGTGTTTGAGCTTAATACGGCGTTCAGCGCGCTGTTGCCCACGTTGCTGGCGATGTTGATCGTGGTGTTGATGTTGCGCCGGGTTCATTAATGCCAATCAGGTGAAACAAAAAACGGGCGTTAAGCCCGTTTTTTGTCACATCTTTTTGTAAAAGCAGGGTCCGCCTGCGGTTACATCTCCACGTATCCCTCGTTATTGGGTACACCTTTAATAGTGGGAACGTTGAGATCCTTGATGCTGACCGTTTCCTTATCCAGCAGGTATTGCTCAACCACTTCCCAGATAGGTATGCCTTCCCGGGGGCGTTCGACGCTGGCCCAGCCGGCGACCTTGTATTTTTTCTTGGGATCCAGTGGCTTGCCATTGAGCTCCATGTTAGTGATGCGGTTGCCGATTTTCTTGGTGGGATCGATCGCATATTTAATGCCACCGACACGCACCATGTCACCACCTTGCTGGTAGTATGGATCGACGTTAAACAGGTTGTCCGCCACGTCTTCCATAATCAATTTGATGTCCTCACCGGAAAGGTTGTTGAGGGTTGCCGTGGCATAGGTAATGGCGGTCTGGCTCATCACGTGCTCCAGCGTAATTGCCTGCCCCGGCATAACGCTGACGCCCCAGCGGAACCCCGGTGAAAAGCCAATCTGGGCATCCTGTACTTTTAACATGGCGTCCAGAATCAACTGGTCAAACGTTCCATTGAAGTTACCCCGCCGATAGAGTAATTCATCGGCCACCGCGAGTTTGCGATTGAGATCCGCTTCGAAAGGCTGGCGGACCTTGTTGATGTACGCTTCCATTTGCGGATCGGGTTTGATCAGGTCTGCAAAAATGGGAACCAGCTTAAAATCATAATCGTTGATTTTGCCATTTTGGACATCGAGATCCAGTACCGCCAGGAATTTGGTGTTGGAGCCTGAATTGATCACCAGTGTACGGTTTCCGTCCGGGTCTTTGACTTCAAAGGGTTTTGGAACCGCATCATGGGTGTGACCGCCGAAAATGGCGTCGATACCGCGTACCCTGCTGGCCATCTTGATATCCACATCCATACCATTGTGGGAGAGGACAACAACAACTTGCGCCCCTTCTTCCCGGGCCGCGTCAACATGTTTTTGCATTGAGTCGTCGCGGATTCCGAAACTCCAGTCAGGAATCATATAGCCGGGATTAGCGATCGGCGTATAGGGGAACGCCTGGCCTATAATCGCAACGGGAACACCATTAATTTCGCGCATCGTGTACGCTTTGAATACCGCTTCTTCCCAGGTATTGTCCTTGACGTTTTGTGCCAGAAATTCAATATGCCCCTGCAGGTCGTTGTTGATAATTTCCTTGACCCGTTCCGCGCCGAAGGTAAATTCCCAGTGACCGGTCATGATGTCTACACCCAGCAGTTTGCAGGCGTCCACCATGTCCTGAGCATTGGTCCACAACGAGGTGGCAGACCCCTGCCATGTATCACCGCCATCCAGTAACAATGACCCGGGGCGTTGGCCACGAACCTGTTTAACAACGGATGCCATATGCGCAAAACCACCAATCTTGCCATATTTACGGGCGGCTTCGACAAAATCAAGATAAGTAAAGGCATATGCTTCCCGGGATCCCGGTTCGATGCCGTAATACTTCAGATGGTGTTTTCCGACAAGATGAGGAGGCCGGCCTTTCATTTCGCCGACACCAATGTTGATGTTCGGCTCGCGAAACCAGACTGGCAGCAACTGAGCATGACAGTCCGTAAAATGCAACAGTGATACGTTTCCTTTGGGTGGCAGTTCGTAAAGGTTTTCCATGGACCCCATCGGACTCCTGGATTTCTCAGAACCTGGTACTGCACAACCCGCCAGACTGGCTGCTGCCAACATTTGCAGAAACTCTCGACGAGAGATATTCATTCGATACCTCCGAAACTCGCACTCATTTTAAATTTATCGCCTGGAAACGACTGGATGTTCCAAATTGCTATCAGAAGTTATCCCGGGTTGAAGAACCAAACCCCAATTATGCTTAATGATTATCCAGTTGAGGTTCGACAGCTGATTAACGAATAGTCTGACAGTAATTCTGCGTTTATCAGTTGAATGACTGCAAGACCTGGAAAACAAACCATTATTTCAAGTTGGCGATAGCTCACGTTACAGCGGCAAATCATACTAGATTTTACAGCCGTTGGTAACTGTATGTTCCTTTATAGGGTAATAACCAGACAATTTTTAGTCTACGTAATTAGTCGCGACACACTTTCATTGCAGTAAATACGGCCAATCGGTCATATATCCCCGCGCATGAAAAAGCCGGCTAAGGAATATTAGCCGGCTTTTGCCATTATACTGCTTTGCGACTATTTACGAGCGCCTGGACCATTCCAGGGAATACCGTTACTCATGTAAGTCAGGAAGTACTCCAGATCACGGTACTCTTTGCTCTGTGCCTTAAAGGGCTTGGCACGAACCTGCTTGTTACAGCCTCCGAAACGGCGGTGTACGGTACCCAAACCACCCCACTTGGAGCGGTAAACAGGAAAGTGAGACAGGTGACCCAGCGCAGGGCTCAGGATGTCAGCACGGATTTTGTTACCGGCGTTATCCACATGGCAATGGGCGCATGCCATGTTTAACTGGCCACGGCGTGCATAGTAGAACGATTTGCCGTATTCATAGGCATCCAGCGCACGTTGATCATGGGGGATTTTAATATCGATAATCTGCCCACGGGTGGTGTACGCCATATACGCTGAAACAGATGCGATTTTGCCTTTTTTGTACTTGAAGGGCTTCTCGCCGTTCTTTTCAAGACACTCGTTAATTTCCTGCTCCAGGGTTTTAACCATGCCGGACTTGGTGTCGAAGTAGGGATAATCACTCTTGACGCCAATGCCGCCATTTCTGAAACAGCTGGCAAACGTTTTACCGTTCTTGAACGGCGTGTTGAAAATTTCCTCACCTTCTTCAATGGCGATTTCGTAAGGCGGAAATTCTTCGATGGCTTCCCATTGTTCCCGGGAAGCGGCGTCAATGGCATAAACCCCATTGGCGAATTCTTCCAGTGGTACGTTGGGAAAGCGCTCCATGAAATATCCACGAAATGCCTTAAGATCGTCTTCTGGACTTGCATTTGAAATGAACGGCGCAGCCGTCATGACAGCTGCGGCCGTGATTAGTAGAAGTCTCTTCATTATTTTGTATCCTCCTCCGTCCGAGTTGACCCAGATTTCTCGGGGAATCCTGTCATTATTTATTTAATTTTTTCCTCAGCAGATGCTGAATTTCCCTTATTGTCATTCCAGGCGATTGTCACAGTGTCGCCTTTTTTACCGCCTTTAAATTTAAATGACAAATAAGGGTTTTTAGAGACGGCAACACTCCAGTTTGCCATCAGCACCTGTTTGCCGTTGTGGTCACATTTCACTTCCTTTATGAAATGAGCCGGGATTTTCTTACCCGTTTTCTTGTCTTTGCGCAATCCTGTCTCCATTGCGTGACTCATCAGCGCTTTGACTTCAGTCACGTCGCCTTTCATGCGGGCGCGGATTCTAATGCTCTTTTTAGCCATTGATCGTATCCTCTACTTTACGTTTCTCTTAATCTGTATCCAATGTGGAAAGCGATTAGCCACCACATCCGCCGATTGTTACCTTCACTTGTTTCTTGGCGCTGTAAAGGTTGCCGCCGGATTTAACAATAGCAATCAGGTCGGATGTTTTACCCATTTTTACGCGCGTAGAAACAAATCCCTCGGTGTTGTCCGCGAGGTTGAAGTTTGCAGCCAGCGGGGAGGGGTTTTTCTCAACCATCACACTGATGGATTCCACGCCGGATTTAGATGTAGAAACCGTAATCGGTACCACCGCACCATTTTCCGCAATGTCCGGTGCTTTGATTTTGATATCGCCGCTAGGTTTGTGGTCAACGCTGCCAAAGAGTGCATTCATGCCGTCATCTACTGATTTGGCATCGAAAGCTTTTTCCGGCCACGCTGCCAGCACCATGCGCGGTGTTAACAGTCCTGCACTAACTGCAGCGCCAACCATGCTGCTTGCAAGGGTCCCTTGTAAGAAGGTTCTGCGTTTCATCGTATATGCTCCTGTGTTCCTTTAATTAAAACTGAGTGCCTATAAAGTGTAGATAAATTCAACAACCTTATCGATTTCCTCTTCGCTTAACATTTTGTGTTTGCCAAACGGAGGCATGATCGTGTTCGGGTTCATTTTGGTAGCGTCCCAAATTTGCGCCCGAAGTTTGGATTTATCAGGGAATCTTGCTTTCATGTTAACAAGCTCAGGACCGATATTACCGGCAAGCGTACCCCCTGCAATTTTATGGCAAGCAAGACAGTTACCTTTTTTGCGGTGGAATGCAATTTCCTTACCTTGCTCAACAACCGATTTTTCTGCCGCGTTGATTGTCTTTGGTGTGAAAGACAAGCTACCCAGGACAAGCGCTACCACACTAGCGGTAGTAAATATTGTTTTAGCGGACTGCCGCATTGCTTCCTCCTTATCAGTTCCTATTTATATTTATCGCAAGGGTTGGAATGATGATTTCTTAATCAATATCAATGATCTTAAATCGACCCCTGACAATTTTTAAAGGCTAAGTACAGCGTTTTATAGCCGACTATTCAAGTAGTTGCTCGAAAAGTTATAACAGAAATGTTTTATAGTACAAGGTGTAAGTTTGATAAAACGCCACTATTTTGTAACTAATGGCAGTGGTTTGTCAAAATAGTTTCCCGTATCGGTTTCGCTTGTACGGTTAGTAACCATTTCGCGCTTGAGCTGTTTGATTCTTGTCTTAAGGCGAAGTTCACGAAACTTCTCATTCTTGGACCTTATCAGTGCTTCTTCAAAATGTTTTATAGCGGTATTAATCTCACCTAGGGCAACATAGTAATTACCCAGTGCTTCATAAGCTTCACTGGTATTGCCTGATTTTTCCGCCGTGTTGGCCAGCAACTTATACATATCCGGTGCGTAACGTCCGCTTCGAATTTGCTCTTGTAGAAGTTCCATTGCCGGCTGCGGCTTATCAAGAAGTAATAGTGCTTTAGCTTTTAATGTGATTAGCGCAGGATTATAGGGATAAAGAAGTATGGGTTGTTCCAGTATTTCAAGTGCGCGCTCATAATTTTTGCTATCTAACTCGTTTTCTGCAGCTGCGACTACATAAGCGACTCGTTGCGGGTCAGTTTCAAGTAACTGGGCGTACAACTGTCGCGCCCTGTCGTAATCGCTCAATTGTTGATGATGCAGGGCCAATTTATATAGTAAAAGATGATTACTTCTATCCTTTTTTGATATCGAATTCTCCAGGTTGCGGACCAATTCTTTATGTTCCTGGCGATTTTTGGCTAACACGTTCAACCGGGCTTTAATCAATTCAAATTTTGTCACTTCTTTTTTTCCCAGAGCCGATTGGTGATAGTCGTAGGCGGCGGCGCGGCCACGGGTATCCGCAATTCGCGAGCCGGTGACCGGGTGGGTTAACAGAAACTCCGGGATATTGTGCTGACCTACACGACTCTGTTGCTGCAGTGTTTCGAAAAAATCGGCCATATCATTGGGGTTGTAACCGGCACGCGCCAGCATTTCAATGCCGACACGATCGGCCTCCTGTTCGTGGGCTCGGGAATAACTGAGTTGGCGCTGTGTGGCGCCGGCGACAGTGCTCGCCAATACGGCTTCTCCGATATTACTACCTGCCTGGCTGCCGAGTACAATCGCGGCGATAACGGCGCCCACGGTTGCAAGGGACATATTTTGGGAAGATTCCAGTGACCGGAGCAGGTGTTGTTGAACAACGTGCGCAACTTCGTGGGCGATGACTGACGCCAGCTCGCCTTCCGACCCCGCAGATTCGATAAGACCGGTGTGAACACCGATATAACCGGCGGGTCCCGCAAACGCATTAATAGTCGGGTCTTTTATGATGAAAAAGGTGAAAGACTGGCCACGCGTGTCGATTTGTGAGGCAAGTTTCTCGCCCAATGCCTGGATATACTCATTGCTCGTTGGATCTTCTACAAGCTCTAACGAGCGGCGCACCTGGCGCATGAATTCTTTACCAAGCCGTTTTTCATCTTCCGGGGACATCAGCCGCTCGGCGCTGTTGCCAATGTCGGGTAGATTGGTATCACCCGTGGCGGTGGGTAATACGAATCCCCAAGCAATAAGCAGAATCAGTAAAATCGAAATGTTAAAGCGGCAAACCGGCATGATGCGTTTTTTTAGTGGCGCAATATATTGTCATTCTATGTCTTGAGAATCACTTGCAGCAATTACTAAATGAAAGTGGCGAGCTGCCAAAGGAGCCTGGGTTTAAAAATTGGCTGAGAGGCATATTGGTGAGATCGTCTTTTTCAAACAATGGTCGGAATAAAATCTATCCAATTTCGGCATTTTTCACTAAAGCGTCGAAAAACGATTGGCCCGCTATAACCACAACTACCATTTTTTAGATCACCCTGAGCAGGGAAAAGTTGTATCGTCGCCACGGAAAAAATTGCTACCAAGCGTTCCTGTTGCTTTTAGCAGGGGGAATCCATATCAATAGTTGCTGTTGCATTACAAAAACGTTGCGGTTTTTTAAAATTTTCTTTATTTTTCATTAGCCTGCAAGTAATGGTTAGATTATTGATATTAGTTAAGGAATTTTTCGGCAAGTTCCATATACTGCATAAATAAATCTAATGGACATTCGTGTAATGTTCCGATAGATTTTTGGTACAATATAAGAGATATATGGAATTCTAATAAACCTAATAATTTCAGATTTTGTTGAATGAGGAGCAGCTTATGGCGGATTTTGACCAAGAACTGGACGCAAGCGGATTGAATTGTCCTTTACCTATTTTAAGAGCCAAGAAAAGTCTCGCCGCTATGGATTCGGGGCAGGTGTTACATATTATTGCAACGGACCCGGGTGCAGTAAAAGACTTTGAGGCATTTGCAAAGCAAACCGGTAATGAATTGATGGAGTCACGCGAAGAAGGTGGCAAGTTTCATTTTACCATGAAAAAAGCGTAACACTTCTGACACTCCAGCGTCACCTAAATCAGAATGAACAGCGAGGAAATGTATTATGTCCGATAAAAAGCTAGCTATTATTGCCACCAAAGGTTCACTGGACTGGGCATATCCTCCGTTCATTCTTGCATCCACGGCTGCGGCGCTGGGATATGAGGTTCAGATTTTCTTTACGTTTTACGGGTTACAGTTATTGCGCAAGAAACTGGACCTGAAATTGACATCATTGGGTAATCCGGGAATGCCCATGCCAATGCCCATGCCGGTATTGCTGCAGGCGCTTCCGGGAATGCAGTCCATGATGTCGTCGATGATGAAAAGTAAAATGAAATCCAAAGGTGTGGCCAGTGTCGAGGAACTGCGTTCCCTGTGCCAGGAGGCTGACGTTAAGCTCATTGCCTGTCAGATGACCGTGGATTTGTTTGAGTTCAGTAATAACGAATTCATTGACGGAATCGAGTTTGGTGGCGCAGCGACCTTCCTTGGGTTTGCTGGTGATTCGGATATTTGTTTATTCGTTTAAGTAAAGATCATTTGGAACAGTAAAAAGGCGGTCTCAATGAGACCGCCTTTTTTGTTGTGGTGGCAGATTTTCTGGCGTTGCAGTTTATTTTCGTTTAGTTAGCTGCTCTAAAAACACTTCCTATTGCGCAAATGTTTTAGTGAATCCCACGCCAAGGAAAATAGCATCTGCCTTGTATTTGCCATTATAAGCATCGGTACCGTTGGGGTCCGTGTTTCCGGAACCTACCCTTGTTAGATAGGAATCTGCGGGGCGGTTTATTGTTCGGTCATCAAACATAATCAACATTAATCCGCCTTCGAATTCCCAATCATTATGCTTGTACCCTGCACCGAAGCTGAGTAGCTGGCGGTCTGCGTCGGGAATTCGCGGCGAATAGTATTCGTCCGGCTGGGGCGTTTCGTCCATCGTATAGCCAAACCGTAATTGTAATTTATTATTTAATTGGTAGGTGGCGCTGATTCTGTACGCAGTGACATCATCCCAGTTGTTAGTACTAACTATAGGATTAACTGAAACAAGAGAATTGTTGTGTTTAATCTCAAGTGCATCAAAACTGCTCCAGTTGGTTCGCTCGATATCAAATTCCACGGCCAATTGCGTATTGATTTGATTGCGCAGACCAATCTGGATCATACTTGGAAATTCAAGATCAGCTGATGCACTTGAAGTTTCGGGGCCTGCTGTAACCGAGCCATCTAAACTTGTGTCAACCGATGAACGGTAAGTCGCTCCAAAATTCCACGGCCCGCGTTCATACAGATAGGCCAAAGTAAAGCCAAAATCATTTCCGTCGCCTTTAATTGTAACACCCTGTGTATTGAAAATAAGTTCGCGGACATCATAGTAGTTAATCCCAAATGCAACGCTGTTGTTGTCGTCGATTCGAAACGACGCATTAGGAGTTAGATTTATCATCTCGATTCTACTTTCTTCGGGTTCCAACCCGGCAATTGAAGCAGGGAAAGGAGGAGACTCGCTAAACAGGCCAAAGGTCCCTGCAGGCCATTTGGTTTCCAAACCAAACGGCGCGTGTAGTCCCACGCCCCAGGACCACTGCGAGTTTACCTTGCTCGTGTAATAAAAATTCGGAATGAAAA
>JASFMT010000080.1:0-10980 GCA_050117455.1 Gammaproteobacteria bacterium
GTTGATGGGTATAGGGAAGCACTGTATCCATTGCCGCCTGCATGATGCCCAGCGGACCACCGCATAATATCAGGCGTTCGGAGTTTAGTCCTGCCATCAATACGCTGACACCTTCGTTTACTTCCCCCAGCACGTTTTCCTCGGGGATTTCACAGTCCTGGAAATACAGTTCACAATTACCCGCGCCGCGCATACCCAGCTTGTCAATTTTCTCGCCGGTGGAAAATCCTTTCATACCCGGTTCAACCAGAAAGGCGGTAATGGAACGGGAGCCGGCCTGCTGCTTATCGGCGGTCCGCATGTACACGATTAACACCCCAGCATCGGGACCATTGGTGATCCAGCGCTTGGTGCCGTTAGCCACCCACACGCCGTCCACTTTTTCCGCGTGACAGGACATGGAGCCCACCACGTCGGAACCGGCGTCCGGTTCGGACATGGCCAGTGCGCCGAGATACTCGCCGGTAATCAGGGACGGCAAATATTTTTGACGCTGGGCTTCGGTACCATGGCGGTACAGGTTATCCACGCAGATATTGGAATGGGCGGCATAGGAGAATCCCACCGTGCCGGATGCGCGTGATAATTCCTCGGTGACAATGACGTGGGCAAGATAGGACATTTCTTCGCCGCCGTACTTTTTGGGAATGGTGATGCCCAATAATTTCTGGTCACCGATTTTTTTCCACACCTGTGGCGGTACTTCATCGCTGCGGTCGATCTGGTCCGCCAGGGGGGCGATTTCCGCGTCGGCAAATTCGCGCACGCGCTGACGCAATGATTCGAGCTGTTTATCTATCATGTATCACCTCAATAGTACCGTCGTACGGTATGCGCTAAGCCAGAACTGGCGCTGGTCACAATCATCATCGATAAAAAGATAGCGGCCGGTTTTGATATCGACTTTACGGGATCAATACCGGGTCGCTAACCCTTGAAACCTGCTGCGGCCTCTTCCGGACGGTCGCTGCGCCACACCAGCAGGGTAATGACCTGGGCGTCGGCTACTTTTTCTCCATTGACCAGGACGTCGCAATGTAAAGTGTATTTTTTGTCATACTTAATACTGGTGACGCTGGCCCTTAATTCGAGGGGATCACTGACTGATGCCGGTTTCAGGTAACGGATATTGATGGAGCCGGTGGCAAATAAATAGCGTGGCTCTGAATCCAGCGCGCGGTTTTCGTTGCGATAGGCGGTGGCCATGGCCGTCGCAATACAGTGACAGTCGACGATGGTGGCAATGACTCCGCCACAGGTCAGCTGTGACCAGCCTTCATGATAGGGTTGCGGTTGCCAGATGCATTTGGCAATCTCACCATCCCAGAGGCTCTTGATTTGCAAACCGTGATCATTGTGCGGACCGCAACCGAAGCAACGGTCGCCGGGCATGTAGTCCTGAAAATAGATTTTATCACTCATTACGGCTTATAAACTTCTATTGCTGGGCAAGGCTTTTTCGTTGTTCGTCTAATCCGTTCCAGAAGACGGCAACACCGTCCAGCATTTCACGGCCAATGCGAATAAACCTGGCTTCATCAATGTCGGTTTCGAAATAGATTTCTTCCAGTTCTTCCTGCGTATGCAGTGCGTGCTGTGCTTCGAGCCTGGCATGCCAGCTAAAAAAGGAAATGGGTAAGTTGGCGCCGGTACGCCGGTTATAAGCATTAAAGCCTGCCACCAGTTCATCCCAGAATCCGGCTGCCGCCCAGTTTTCCACCGCGTAGCTGGCGGCCTGGGACGTCAAATAGTCTGTGTTGCCGTACAGGCGTACCAGCTCGTCGCAAAAGGTGAGCGTTGATTGCGTGCCATGGCGGCGTTTACCAACGTCACCGAATGCCAGTCCCAGTTTATTGGCCAGTATTAACAGCCACTCGAAGTGGGCTGCCTTAAAGCGGAACATTCCTCCTTCAACAGTGCCTTCCGTGGAAACCAGTTCCGGGTCTGTTTCGCCATTCCCGTTGTCTTTGTGAGATGACCGGGAGGCCGGGTTAAATACGACGCCGATTTCGTTGGCAAGAATTTCCTTGGAAGCGCGCATGCTTTCCAGCGAATCGGCATTAATCATTTTGTGCAATTGTGCAATGAGAAACAAATTGGAAAATACAGAGAACTGTACGACGAAAGCCTTGACCTGGTCCTGGCTCATTTGTCCTTCGCGAAACCAGCGGGTGAACGGATTGTTAACGATGATATCGTGGGTCAATAATTCCTCGTTGATGCGTTTTTGAAAATCCAAAAATTGCTTGGCTTTACCGGCGGAATAACCCGGTCTTTCTTCGATAATGGAAATCAATGATGGCTTGGTCAGGCCCTTCAGGTCATTTTTGCGCGCATAGGCGTCGATAACCTTGTTGGTGACAGTATTCATAGCGTGTTACCCCTGTGACTCCTGTATTTGCCGTTCGTGAACTATTTGATCGCTAACTACGGCGAATAATCTGCCTGCTGTTCCGGCGCCGCCTGATGGAATTCGTCCAGTTCCAGGCAGCTGTCGTTTATTCGATTGATATGGGGATAGTCACCCAGGTTGCATTCATAGCGTTTCGCGTTGTAAACCTGGGGTACTAAAAAAACGTCAGCGATGGTTGGTGTATCACCCATACAAAATCGGCCTGTTAATTGACTGTTGGCAAGTTTCTGTTCGATGGCGTCAAAACCTTCGTAAATCCAGTGCCGGTACCACTGTAATTTTGCCGTTTCATCGACATTTAGTTTGTCTGCCAGGTAACCCAATACCCGGGTATTGTTCAATGGATGGATATCGCAGGCGATCATTTGCGCATAGCTGCGCGCATAAGCGCTGGCAGCCGGATCTTTCGGCAACAGCGGTGGCTGCGGATATTGTTGCTCAAGGAATTCAACGATGGCGGTGGATTGCGTGAAGGTTTCCTGCCCTGCCTGAAGCGTCGGTACCATGGCCTGCGGGTTCACGGCACGGTACTCAGGCCGGTAATTTTCACCGCCATCTTTAATTAAACTGATATACACGGATTCGTATGACAAGCCTTTCAGGTTCAGAGCAATGCGTACCCGGTACGCAGCGGAGCTTTTGCAGTAGGTGTACAGTGTTAGCGGTTCCATGGCTGGACCTCCTGGTCGATGGCTCCGAATATGGATTGCCGATCGTCATTGTGCATTTCAATTTTGACCCGGTCACCGAATTTCAAAAAGGATGTTTTCGCGTCACCCTGTTCAATCACTTCCAGTACCCGGCGCTCCGCCAGGCACGAGCAACCTCGCGACAGATCCTTATTGGATACTGTGCCTGAGCCAATAATAGTGCCGGCACTTAAGGAGCGGGTTTTAGCGGCATGGGCAATCAACTGGGCGAAATTAAACTGCAGGTCAGCACTGGCAATTGGGTTACCGAATTTTTCACCATTAAGAAAAGTTTCCAGTGGCAATGCGACGGCGGTGTCTTGCCATGCAACACCCAGTTCTTCCGGTGTTACAGCCACCGGCGAAAAAGCCGTGGGCGGCTTGCCGTGTAAGAATCCAAAACCTTTGGCCAGTTCTGCGGGGATCAGGTTACGCAATGAAATATCGTTGACCAGCATGATCAGTTTAATGTGTTGGGCGGCATTATCAGGTTTTGTTCCCAGGGGTACGTCGTCGGTGATTACGGCAATTTCAGCTTCGAAATCAATTCCCCATGCTTCATCAGCGGCGACGATGGGGTCATTGGGGCCCAGCAAGACATCGGAGCCGCCCTGGTACATCAATGGATCGGTGCGAAAGCTTTCAGGCATTTCGGCGCCTCTTGCTTTGCGTACCCGCTCGACATGGGTTAAATAGGCGCTGCCATCAAGCCATTGATAGGCACGGGGCAGGGGGGCGGCCAGTGCATGGGTGTCCAGCGCCGGCGCGCCGGCAAGGTCGTTGCGATTTAGATGGTCGTAAATTTCCTGCAGCTGTGGCGCCAGCTGTTTCCAGTTTTCCAGGACTGTTTGCAAATCAGGTGCAATGTCGGCTGCCGGTGCGTAGTGGTTTAGATCCCGGCTGACGACAATGAGCGTGCCATCGCGGCCGCCGCTGCGCAAGGAGCCAAGTTTCATGAGCCGGACTCCTCGTTATCTGGTTTCCATGAGTTGACATAACCTTGCCATTCAACATCCTCAGGCAGATCGCTTACCTGTAGCGCATTGCGGGAATCTATCATGACCGCGACTTCATCTGTTGCTTTGCGCTCGGCCTTGCTGCCGGTCATAAATGCTTTCGGGTGCGGTCCGTGTGTCAGTCCGCCCGGATGCAGTGTCACCATGCCGGGGTGAATGTTGTCACGGGAAAAGAATTGACCCCGGTGATAGAAGATCACTTCATCATAATCGTCGTTACTGTGGAAAAAGGGCACTTTTAAAGCACCTGGATCCGATTCAATGGGTCGAGGACAAAAGGTACAAACGATAAAATGTTCGGTGAGAAAAGTTGTATGAACCGAGGGCGGTATGTGATAACGATGACTCATGACCGGCCGGATGTCCCGCCAGTTAAGTTTTACCGGCATCAAGTTGCCGTGCCAACCCACTGCATCCAGGGGATTAAAGGGGTAGCGCACTGTTGTAAACTTTCCATGTCGTTTTATGACAACTTCTGTTGAATGGTTGTTTTGTTGTTCTTTAAATGCATCGTCAATGGAGGGTGCCTGTAAAACCGCTGGATCAAAGATCGCGTGATGACCCAATAATCCCTTGTCGGGCAGACCATAGTGACCTTTCAACGCTTCGATTATCAAAACCCTTAGCGATGTAGTTTCCAGGCGCCACATGGTGCCCCTGGGTAGTAACAGGTAGTCACCTTCCTGGAGTGTTATATGACCGTAGTCGCAAAACAGCTCACCGCGCCCTTCGTGAATAAACAATAGTTCATCACCGTCGGCGTTCCTTACCAGTTGCTCCATCGAGTGGTTTGTGGACCAGAAACGAATTGCAACGTCGTTATTGTGTAATAGTAATGTTGCATCGAAAGGGTTAGGTGACGCGTTGTCCAGTTTTGTCGTATCGAATGCGCGGGGCTTCAGCGGACCGTCAACGGAATCCCATGATGTGGGGGGATGGGCATGATACATATGTGTTGCCGGGCCGAAAAAGCCCTGCTGGCCCAGTTCCCGTTCATAGGTGTTCTCGGGTAGATCGGCGTGTGCCTGCCGCGAAGCGATGCCTTCCAGCCTGGTGACCGGTACTGGTTTTACCATTAAATAATACCCCGCTTTCTCTGGTCCCGTTCAATGGACTCAAAAAGTGCCTGAAAGTTACCTTCGCCGAATCCCTCATTGCCTTTACGCTGGATAATTTCAAAGAAAATCGGTCCAATCACCGTGGTGGTAAATATCTGTAACAACAATCCCTGGCCGGTTTGAATATTGCCGTCGATCAAAATCTTGCTGGCCTGCAATTGCGCGATGTCCTCTTCGTGACCGGGAATGCGGGCATTGATAGCTTCATAATAGGTGTCCGGCACGTCCATGAATTCAATATTATTGGCCTTTAATGCTGTCACCGTTTGATAGATATTGTCGGTACTTAAGGCGATGTGCTGAATCCCTTCGCCGCGATACGCATCCAGGTATTCCTGGATTTGTGATTTTTCATCAGATGGTTCATTGATTGGTATGCGGATCTTCCCACAGGGGCTGGTCATTGCGCGAGACCGTAATCCGGTTTCCTTGCCATGAATATCAAAATACTTGATCTGAGTGAATCCGAAGAGTTGTTCATAAAACTCGGCCCAGTGATTCATTCGGCCTTGATGAACGTTATGCGTTAAATGGTCGATATCTGTCAGGCCAAAGCCTGCCGGATGCAGGTCAACGCCCGTAATGGGCATGAAGTCTACATCATAAATGGATTGATCACCGTAGCGGTCGATGAGATAGATAAGACTGCCGCCGATGCCACGTATCGCCGGCAGGTTTAATTCCATGGGCCCCGCCTGACCCTGGTAAGGTTGAGCGCTGTTTTTTAATACATAGTCATAGGCCTGTTTGGCGTCCTTTACACGAATCGCAAAGGCGCAGGCTGAAGGACCATGAATTTTTGCAAATGCCTGGGCAAAGCTATTGGGTTCGTGGTTAATAATGAAGTTAATATTTCCCTGTCGGTATAGCACGACGTCCTTGGAGCGGTGGCGTGCGATAGCAGTAAAGCCCAGGTTTAAAAACAGGCTTTCCAGGTTGCGCGTGTCCGGCGCGGTGTACTCAACAAATTCAAACCCGTCAGTATTGACAGGGTTTCCACGACTGCTCATATCCTTTTATACCTTTGCGGTGGTTCAACAGTAACTGATGGTTATTGGTGTCACTTAAATTCCATTTAACTATCCTGTTTATTTAGATAGCTAAAGACTGGATTGTTGCAATGATTTAGCGAACACAATCATCATTTCTTACGTAGCTTTGTCTATAATGTATTTAATTAAGCAAAAATATTGAAAACTCTATCAATTAATTATAGAAAAAAATTCAAGTCTGTAAGTATCCAGGTCGATTAAATATGATAAGCATTAAAGGCCATTACGAACTTTTTGTTGTAGGATTTGGTCACACTATTGATTTAGTGGAAGACAGGGTTCTTTTTGGTGTAAAAAATAGCCAAATATTTACTTATGTTACAAAAAGTTTTCCATAAAGAAGATTTATTCAAGATCGCGGAAGCCATGCGGTTTGGTGATCTACATTTTAAAGTCGATACTCAAACCGGCTTAAAAGCCATTATTGCTATCCATAACACCAATCTCGGCCCTGCGCTTGGCGGCTGTCGCTGCGTTCCCTACCAAACAATAGAAGATGCAATTTACGATGCCATGCGTTTAGCGCAGGGTATGAGCTATAAAGCTGCAATCTCAGGTATTAATCAAGGTGGCGGTAAGGCTGTCCTCATAAAACCGGAAATCATCGCGGACCGTGAAGCCTATTTTGAATCGTTTGGTCAATTCGTTGATACATTAGGCGGTCGTTATATTACCGCCGTAGATAGCGGTACCAGCGTTAGTGATATGGATATCATCGCGCGAAAAACAAAGCATGTTGTAAGTACATCAAGTAATGCTGGCGGGCGAGGTGATCCGTCTCCATTTACCGCATTGGGTGTTTTACGTGGTATTCAGGCCGGCGTTAAATTCTATATGGACAAGGATGACCTTGATGGCGTGCGCGTGGCGATTCAGGGAGCCGGTAATGTTGGTTATTATCTGGCGAAAGAGTTAAGTAACCTCGGTGCGCGGATCACAATATGTGACAGTAAAGCGCAAAGCGCGGAACGGTTTGCGCAGGAGTTTGGTGCGGCAGTGGTCGATAAGGAAAAAATATTCGATGTGGAATGCGATATTTTTGCGCCCTGTGCCAGGGGCGGTGTGTTGACAAAAGAGGTGATTAATCGGCTTAAAGCGCCAATCATCGCCGGTGCCTCCAATAACCAACTGGCCGAACCCGGTGTTGCGGAATTGATTCACTCCAGGGGTATTGTTTATGCCCCAGACTATGTCGTAAACGCCGGTGGATTAATTCAGGTGTCGTTGAATGATGATAATGTCGTCAAAGAAAAAGTAAATGGCATCTATGATGCGTTGTTCAATATTTTTGCTCAGTCGCGGGAACAGAATCTGCCAAGCAGTGTAGTTGCCGATCGTATTGCCCAGGAGATTGTAGATAACGCCGCTTAGCGACTGTTCTCAATCTAATCGTTCCGATTTTGTGCTGGGTTCATTGTTAACGGAGTAGTGACTATGAATACTGTGGCCAATTTTCAAATAGGTTACACACAGTATCTTGATGAATCCGCAAAAGTGCAGGGAACTCTGCCGAAATTTGCGGGGGATCCTGAATCACTCCACGCCATGTACCGAGCTATGGTGCTTACCCGCATTTTTGATAAAAAAGCGGTTTCGCTACAGCGTACCGGTAAGTTGGGTACCTATCCATCCTCTTTGGGCCAGGAGGCCATTTCCGTTGCGGTCGGAAGCGTGATGGAAGCGGATGACGTGTTGTTGCCTTACTACAGGGAATACGGTGCCCAGTTTTTGCGTGGTGTTAAGCTGGAGGAAATATTGTTGTACTGGGGCGGCGACGAAAGAGGAATGAACTATCAAGTCCCAACCAGGGATTTTCCCATTTGTGTGCCCATTGCCACTCACGCGCCCCAGGCGGTGGGCGTTGCCTATGCAATGAAATTACGGAACGAAGCCCGGGCGGCTGTATTCGTGTGCGGCGATGGCGCTACCTCAAAAGGCGATTTTTACGAAGCCATTAACGCAGCAGGGTTGTGGAAGCTGCCGGTGGTGTTTGTAGTTAACAATAACCAATGGGCGATATCAGTGCGTCGCGAAATCCAGACCGGTAGTGAAACCATTGCGCAAAAGGCCATTGCCGCGGGATTTGATGGAGAGCAGGTTGATGGCAATGACGTCATTGCTGTTCGTGACCGGTTTCAGGCTGCTATTGACAAAGCACGCAATGGGGATGGGCCGACATTGCTTGAAGCAATTACCTATCGTTTGTGTGATCACACCACTGCCGATGACGCCAGCCGCTATCGCAGTGAAGATGAATTGAATGACCACTGGCAGCGGGAACCCATTGCCCGGCTGAAACAGTATATGACGGCGCAGGGTATGTGGGATGAAGCGCAGGAACAGGCACTGGCGAAGGAGTGCAGTCAGATAGTGGAGCAGGCTGTGGACGTTTATCTCAATACGCCAACACAGCCGATAGAATCCATGTTTGATTATATGTATGAATCAGTGCCTCATGATTTAAAGCAACAGCGCCAGTCTGTACAGGGTAAGGGAAAGTAGGATGGCAGAAGTCGCATTAGTTGAAGCCGTGAATCTGGCGCTAGCCCGCGCCATGCAGGACGATGAACGCGTTATTGTGCTTGGGGAAGACGTGGGTGTTAACGGTGGTGTGTTTCGTGCGACCGTTGGTTTACAGGAACGCTTTGGCGAACAGCGTGTACTGGATACGCCGTTGGCTGAGACATTAATTGCCGGTATGTCGGTGGGCATGGCGGTGGAAGGTTTGCGGCCGGTATTTGAAATCCAGTTTATGGGATTCATCTATTCGGTTGTGGATCAGATGATCAGCCATGCTTCCCGGTTGCGTAATCGTACGCGGGGGCGACTGACCTGTCCTATGGTGTTGCGTGCCCCCTATGGCGGCGGTATTCACGCGCCGGAACACCATTCGGAAAGCACTGAGGCTATGTTTGCGCATATGCCAGGTTTGCGGGTTGTTATACCTTCGTCACCGTCTCGTGCCTATGGTTTGCTGCTTGCCGCCATTAATGATCCGGACCCGGTTGTGTTTCTGGAGCCAAAGCGAGTATATCGCCTGTTAAAACAGGATGTCGTGGATAACGGTGAACCTTTACCGCTGGATGTCTGTTTTACTTTGCGCGAAGGTAAGGATATTACGCTGGTGACCTGGGGCGCGATGGTACACGAGGTCACACAAGTAGCGGATCAGTTGGAAAAAGATGGTATCAGCGCCGAAGTCATCGATGTAGCGACCGTTAAACCTTTGGACATGGATACCATTTTAAAATCTGTTGAGAAAACCGGGCGCTGCGTCATCGTCCATGAAGCTGCTCGTCACTGTGGTGTGGGTGCGGAAATTGCCGCGCAACTGGCTGAGCAGGGATTGATGTTCCTGATGGCCCCGGTGCAGCGAGTCACCGGCTACGACACGGTGATGCCCCTTTATCGGTTGGAGCAGGAGTATATGCCGAGTACCGCGCGAATACTTAACGCCGTCAAACAAACACTGGAGTTTGCATGAATATTTTCAAACTTCCTGACCTGGGTGAAGGATTAACCGAAGTGGAAATCGTGGAATGGCTGGTAGAGGCGGGCCAGGAGGTTGAAGTAGATCAGCCATTGGTGTCCGTGGAGACCGCCAAAGCCATTGTCGAGATTCCCAGCCCTCAAAAAGGCAAGATTTACAAACTTTATGGTGATGTCTCGGATATTGTTCAGGTTGGCGATCCACTCATTGAGTTCGAGGGTGATGCGGAAACAAAAACCGAGTCGACAATGACGCCACGTGCCGAGCAACGGCGGGAAGATACCGGAACCGTAGTAGGTGAAGTTGTTGTTGGCAAGGATGTCGTCAACGAACAGGCCACCAATGTGGGCCAAACCTCCTCAGGTATCCGCGCGACCCCGGCCGTCAGGGCATTGGCAAAGCGAATGGATGTGGACCTGTCCGTAGTCACACCCAGTGGTCCCAACGACACCATTACCGCTGCTGATATCCAACGGGTTGCAAAGATATTTGAAGAGGTAGGACCCCTGGAACCATTGCGCGGTGTGCGCCGTGCCATGGCCAATACCATGGCCCGCTCCAATGCCGAAGTGGCGCCGGTGACCATTTACGACGATGTAGATATCGATAGCTGGAAAGCCCATGGCGATATCACGATTCGGTTGATACGCGCGATTATTAGAGCATGCGAAAAAGAACCTTCCTTGAATGCCTGGTATGACGCCCACGCCATGGGCCGGCGCTTGCTAAAGAAAATCGATTTGGGCATTGCGGTAGATACGTCCGATGGATTGTTTGTGCCGGTATTGCGCAAAGTTAACGAGCGTTCACCGGAAGATCTGCGTTCGGGATTGGAGGCAATCAAAAGGGACGTAAAAGCCCGCAGTATTCCGCCTGAGGAGCTGCGGGGTCACACCTTTACATTGTCCAATTTTGGTGTTTTTGCCGGCCGTTATGCCAATCCTATTGTGGTGCCACCGTCAGTGGCCATTCTTGGATCGGGTAAAGTGCGCCAGGAAGTTGTGGCTTTTGATGGACAACCGGCTATTCACTGGATACTGCCGCTTTCACTAACCTTCGATCACCGGGCCGTAACCGGCGGCGAGGCTACGCGCTTTATGGGGGTTGTCATTGAGAATTTGTCGTTACCGGAGTAACTGCAGCGCAGCGGGAATTCAATAAGCAGGACTGACAGCCGAAAATAACAACAAAGCATTCTGTAA
>JASFMT010000081.1:0-10976 GCA_050117455.1 Gammaproteobacteria bacterium
TGGAATGTGGGATGGAAGCCTACCCCGAATTTACCCAGGCCAAATAACCAATTAACGATCCTCTCTTCAAAGTACACCCTTCCTCATACTTTGAGAGACTCTCCAGGGCGCCCTGACCGGCGCCCTTTTTTTTCGTTTTGCATTGTTTTTTTACTGGTTTCCCAGCCAACTCTGCCTTGCGCCAGGGGTCAAATTTGTGAAATTCGTCTATAAATTTACCTAAATATTCAAGGATTTGGCGCATCAGCCGAAGGAATTAACGAGTCGTTTTAGATTCCGATGCCGTAGAATTGCAACACCACCACAAGGCGCTACGCTTAGCAGGTAGACCCGGTTATTACGACAAAAGCCGCGACAAAATTCGCGATACCGGCATTGATTACCCAATTCACAATTTGACTGGACACCGTTATGAATATTCGCACTGACATTTTTATCGCCCTGATCACAGCCGTTGCATTAGTCCTGGCACCCGCGGTCTTCGCGGGTAAAGTATATAAGTGGGTGGATCAAAACGGTAATGTGCATTACGGTGCGGATAGACCTTCCAACAGTGCTCAGGAATTGAATATCAAGGTAAAGCCTTCGTCCCGGCCCTCGCCAGCCAAATCTGCCCAGTCAGAAGATGGACAAAAATCAGAGCGTGAACAGGCAGAGGAAACCGTTAAGGTCAACAATGAAAAAGAGCTGGCCGAGGTGGAAAAAAAGAACGCCGAGATCCGCAAGAAAAACTGCAGTGTCGCCAAAAAACGCCTCGGTGCGATCAAGGCCGGCGGCCGCTTATACGAAGTCAACGAACAGGGTGAGCGTAGTTACTGGGACGATTCGACGCGGCAGGCCAAAATGGCTGAAGCGCAGGCCCAGGTTAGCGAATGGTGTAAATAAGTCGATCGCTTACCACTCACAAACTGAATTCACGAAACCTGAATCACTTTGTGATCTCCTTGAAAAACTCCGGAACCGCCAACGCGCCTTTGTGAATTGTTTCGTTGTAGTATTGTGTTGAGAAGGATCTTTTAACCACATCCTCTTCCCTGAAATTTCGCAGCGAAAGCGAAACGCTCGCCATGGTAGCCGACCACCACCCCGACGGATATATGCATTGCGGAAAATGCAGGGTATCGATATTACTAAAGCCACCTTCGCGCATAGCCCCGTACATGGCCTTGATAAGATTCTGGTGAACCAACGGCGACTCGCTTTGCTGAACCAGAACACCATTGCCCGCCAGGGCGACTTTACAGTCACGGTAAAACGCCCTGGTAAACAGTCCTTCCGCCGGACCCACCGGGTCTGTGCTATCGACAATAATAATGTCGATACTGTCCGGTTTGGCATCCGCCACCCACTGTATACCGTCGACGAAACACAATTCCGCCCGCGGATCGTTGTTGGATTCACACAGCTCGGGGAAATATTGGCCGGACAGTTCAGTGACTCGCTGGTCAATTTCAATCTGCCAGACTTTTTCGACACCGGGATGTTTCAATACTTCGCGCAATGTCCCGCAATCGCCGCCGCCGATGATCACCACGTTTTTGGGATTGGGATGGGTAAATAGCACGGGATGTGACATCATCTCGTGATAAATAAAGTTATCCCGGCTGGAAAGCATGGTGAACCCGTCGATCACCATGAGATTGCCGAATCGCTCGGTTTCATAGATTGCAATGGTTTGATAGGGTGTCGTTTCTTCGTGCAGCTTGCGGTTTATTTTCAGGGAGAACGCACTGCCGCATTCCCGGCAAATTTCCGTAAACCAATTGTCATCCAATGTCATATAATCACCGTGAAACTGTGTGGCACTTCAGTAACGTGTTTGCGAAGGGCGCAAAAGATACCGCAGCCGGGTCATGACGGCAACCACTAGATTCGGCAACTAAACCAACAAATTTGTAATATACTGAAAACTATGAAAGATTGGACCATCGCCGACGCCAAATCCACTTACAACATCGACCAGTGGAGCGGTGGCTATTTTGATGTCAATGACCGGGGCAATCTGACGATCAATCCCGGACGCCAGCAACAAATGCCTCATATTGAATTGCGCGCCCTGGTGGAACACATTAAATCAAATAATTTATCGCTACCCTGCCTGATCCGCTTTCCCCACATACTTCGCGACCGCGTCGACCATTTATACACCGCTTTCACAAAAGCCATGGCGTCCGCCCAATACCACGGCCAATACAAACCGGTGTATCCCATCAAGGTCAACCAGGAACAAAGTGTGGTCACGGAGCTCATTAATACAGACCAGCCGGTAGGGCTGGAGGCGGGCAGCAAACCGGAACTCATGGCGGTCCTGGCATTAGCCAGTTCGCAAAATAGCGTCATTGTATGTAACGGCTACAAAGACCGTGAATACATCCGGCTGGCGTTAATTGGCAAGGCACTGGGCCACAAAATTTATATCGTACTGGAAAAACCTTCGGAAGTGGCCATCGTGATTAATGAGGCCCGGGCAATGAACATCGAGCCGACGCTGGGCATTCGACTGCGGCTGGATTCCATTGCCGGTGGCAAATGGCAAAACACCGGGGGTGAAAAATCCAAATTTGGTTTCTCCTCCAGCCAGGCCCTGGAAGCACTGCAAAAACTACGCGAAAACCAGCTGCTGGATTGCCTGGAGCTGTTGCATTTTCACCTGGGTTCACAAATCACCGATATAGAAGACATTCATAGCGGCATTACCGAGTGCGCGCGCTATTATGTGGAATTAAAAAGTGCCGGTGCCGAAAGGCTGGACACCATCGACGTCGGTGGCGGCCTGGGAATTGATTATGAAGGCACACGCTCGCGCAGCTACTTTTCCATGAACTATAGCATCCAGGATTACGCCACCACGATCACTAATTGCCTTGGCCAAATTTGCGATCAACAACATTGCCCCCACCCCCATGTCATCACGGAATCCGGACGCGCCATGGCGGCGCACCATGCGGTGCTCATTGTTGAGGTCATTGAAACCGAACACATGGTGGGCGTTGCCAGGGAACCAGCCGACCACCCGCAATCGTCGGTTATTGAATCGTTGCAACAGTGCCGCACGGACCTCCAATCCGGTAATTGCACTGTGACGGAAAGCTATCATACGGCCATACGCATTATGGACCGGGTGAAACAGCAATTTAATGAGGGGCAACTGGGACTGACGGAAAAAGCCACTTGTGAACAATATTTCTATGAACTTTGTGATATGTTACGAACCCGCCTCAACAGTGATCGAAAATCCCATCGTGACATGCTGGATGAACTGAACGAGAAACTGGCGGATAAGTACTTCTGTAATTTTTCCCTTTTTCAGTCACTGCCCGATATCTGGGCGATTAACCAGATATTTCCCATCGCGCCGTTATCCCGGCTCACTGAAAAACCCGATAAACGGGGAACAATACATGACATTACCTGCGACTCTGATGGCCGTATCGATTCTTACGTTGACGCCGACGGTATTGAAGCCAGTTTACCCCTGCATCGCATCAATCCCGGTGAGCCCTACTATCTGGGCATATTCCTGGTGGGTGCTTATCAGGAAATACTGGGAGACATGCATAACCTGTTTGGCGACACCAACTCGGTGAACGTCGACCTCACTAACGATTCCTATGAACTTAACAAACCCCGCCATGGTGATTCCGTCGGTTATGTGTTGCGCCATGTCCATTACAACACCGATGAATTCATTGCGACTTATAAAAACAAACTGGCAGCGGTGGAATTGCCGGAATCGCAACGCGACGCACACTTGATGGAATTGAAAGCCGGGCTTACCGGCTATACTTACCTGGAAGAATAATTGTGAAAGACCGGAATTTCGCCGTACTTCCAATGCTTTGTTAACAATAATGTTCCGCGGTTAAGCGGAACCCGCCGGTCTTAAGGCAATAACATTCACAGACAACAAAAGGAAGCCGCTATGAAAACAATTTTTAATCGCACAACAAGCGCAAAGCCAGTTCAAGTTATCGTATTTTACTCGCTACTGATTTTGTTTAGCCTGTCTGCGCAGGCTCAGGAAGCCATGGATACTGAAACAGGCTCCAACCAGATGGAGTCTATGGACACCTCGGCGGATCAAGCGACCTCCACACCAGCCCCAGCGACAAGCGATGACAATACCATTGCTCGCGCTCAATTTACGACAGCCATCGTCGATCGCGAACCCACCGATGACATCGCCACGGTGAGCAGTGACATTGGAGAGATCTATTTTTTCACCGAGATTGTCGATGCACAGGGTGAAACCTACACCCATCGGTGGGAATATGAGGGACAACAGATGGCGGAAGTCACTTTTGATATCGGCGGCCCGCGCTGGCGCGTCTATTCCAGTAAAAGCATTAAACCGGCGTGGACTGGCGTGTGGACTGTTACCGTGCTGGATACTACCGGTACACCGCTAAAAGTGTCCAACATGGAGGTAGTTGCACCGCAACCCATGAACTAGCCACTTATCCTGTTGCAACTTCAACACGCCAGGTAACTTTGCAGTTAAGTCCGCGTTAGTTTCTGGCGAACGCGGGTTACTTTAAATTACGCGTACAGCATAGTACGCGTAAAAAAACGCCGCACCTGATGTCGGTAGCGGCGTTTAATGGCATCGTTGCAGGCGAGCTAAAAAATAAAACTGCTGTCGCCCCGCTATCTGGAAGGAAAGGTTGCCGTATTTTGATCGGCATTAACATCCACGTCGTCATCCACCGTTGAAGGTGATACCGGCGGCAACTCGCCAATACTGGTTTGTCCCGACACCGCCTGTTGCCGGCTGGTCGATGGCGACAGCACTTTCGTTTTTACCGGTGCAGTGCTCGCGGTCTCAGTGGTCTCCACCACCTCGGTGGCATCAGGAATAGGTGGCAATACCGGTTCGCCATCGGGATACGAGGCCGCATCAACATTCGGTAGCGGTGGCTGAACTGGCGCGCCGCGAACAGGTTCATCGGTAAATGGAATATCTTTACCGGCAAAAGTTTTCGACGCTGGCTGCTGACGTGAAGAGGGGGTTGTTGCTTTTGTCCTGGTGCTGGCACGCTGGCGGTTTTGCTCGTGCGTGGCTGCTTTAGCGGACCCACTTGTACGTTTGGCGTCGCTGCCCGTGGTTTGTTTTTGTTCTTTAGCCAGTCGCGCTTCGGTTTCCTTGATTAACTGTTCCGCATCCTTTGAGATATCCCGTTCGGAACCGCCAATCCATTCCTGAGTCGAATGTGCAATCCCTAATTGCAGATCAAGTCGCTGTTGTTCACTTAACGTGAAATAGTAACCGATCGCTGCAATCAGCGGACTTAACCACAACAGAATCTTTACTTTTCTGATCCACTCACCAACCTGCTTACGCCGGATCACCGGAGCGGAGGGCTGCTTGATTAAATGGTGATTGGTATCCCGGCCGCTGAACCGTGGCCGCTCCACCCGCTCGCCAATATCATGACGATCATGGCGCTTGTCACCACCGTCGAAAAACGGCTGAGATTCCTTTTTAGCCTGCGGCTCAGGCGCAATGAACTGCTGCGCTTTAGGATCTTCACGAATGCCCAGTGTGGCTTCCCACATCACCTGGTCGGATAGCCAGGCGGCACCGGAAGAACTTTGATCGTCATCAGAATCAATGACTTCGTCTTTGTCGTCGGCCTTGCTTGATTTGTTACTCATCGCTCTAATTCGCTCTGTCGCACCTCGGGGTCCCTCGACCTGTCCCTTGTCGTCTGCCGCGCCGCCGACATCCGTGAACAACAAACTCATGTCATCCTGAGCCTGAAGATCGGTTAACGGTTCATCGGCAAAGTAATCCACGGCAGGTTTTTGCTCCTGCGTTTTATGTTCAGCCTTTTTAACAGGCTGTTTTTTCTTGCTTTTTCTTGCTTTCGGCGGTGCTTTTTTCGCCGTAGGTTTATTATCGGCCGTGCGGCGTGCCGTCTTGATCGATTCCTTGATAGCCTTTTCCGCTTTCAGCCGCTGTTTTTCCGCTTCGGCTTTTAGACGCTTAATTTCCTTCTCCGCGTCCCTGCGGGCCTTTTCCGCCGCCTGCGCCCGGCGCGCCTCTTCTCTGGCTGCCTGGGCTGCCGCTTCGATTTCGTCCTGTCGGCGGGCAGCTTCATCTGCGCGGGCGCGTTCCAGTTCGCGTTCGAACTGGGCCCAGGTTTCCCGTTCCGTGCGCCGTAACATTTCCTCGGCCTCATGGCGGACGAGATCGTTTTGTTCCTTTAGCAGTTTAACCTGTTCCTCGGCCTGAAAACGAGCCTCAATGGCTTCCTGGGCCCGTTGCGCTTCCTGCTGGGCCTGCTGACTGGCCATCTCGATTTGCCGCTGTTTGAATGCCAGTTCCTCGGCCTGCTCCCGCACTGCCGCATTTTCCTGCGCCGCGCGCTCGACGTCGGCATTCAATTGCTGTTGTGCCTGCTGGGTCAAAAAGCCCACTTCCTCCCGCAGGCGTTCGATTTCTTCCTGGGCCTGGCGTTGGGCATCTTCTTCCCGTTGCAGCCGGGTATCTTCCTCATCCAGCCGTTTTTTAAGTTCGGCGATTTCCGCCTGCTTGCGATTGACGGTTTCTTCCGCCTTGCGGTTTTCAGTGTCCTGCCCCGCCTGGGATTGCAGGCGGCGCACTTCCTGAACATCCGCTTTGAGCCGCTGTAGCTCCTGCTCAGCATCCAGACGCGCCTCTTCCGCCGCCATCGCCCGCAGCGAGGCTTGCTCGGCCGCTTTGGCGATTTCCTCAATTTCCGCCTGCTTGGTGACAAGTTCCTCGGCGCGAATCCGCGCCATTTCGTGCTCACGCTCGGAGCGGGTAATATCACTGCTGAGGCGCTTTTCCAGTTCCAGCCGGGTTTGTTCAGCTTCCTGCTTCAATTGTTCGATTTCCGCTTCCGCCTCCTTGCGTGCTTCCTCGGCAACCCGCGCCCGATCTGCTTCCTGCCGCGCCTTGTACTCCGCGGAATCGATCTCGGATTGCTTGGCGGCCAATTCCCGGGCCCGCTTTTCTTCGGCTTTACGTTCGGCTTCTTCGCGCGCGGCTTCGGCGATTCTCAGCGCTTTTTCCTCAATGCGCGCCCGTTCCGTTGCCGCCTGGCTTTTCACCCTCGCAATTTCCGCTTCCGCCACCAGTCGCGCTTCTTCAGCGGCCAACGTACGCGCCGCCTCAGCCTCGGCGCGGCGCACGGCCTCTTCCAGTTCCAGTTGCTTTTCAGCCAGTTCCCGGGCTTTGCGACGCGCGGCTTCCTGTTTATCCTCGCTGAGGCTATTGTCCGCCGCAATCTGGGCCTGTTCCGCGGCCTCGCAACGAGCCTGTTCGGCATCATCACGTAAGGTTTCGATATAGGCTTCGGACTCGCGACGTTTTTGTTCCAGCACCACAGCATGCTCCATGGCCTGCTGCGCCTGGCTGAGTTCGCCTTGTTTTTCCGCCAGTTCGGTGGCCAGGGATTCCGCCCGCAAATGCGCCGCTTCCTGCTCGCGATCAGAATGGGACGTATCGGCACTGATCCTGGCCTGTTCTTCCAGCTCCTGGCGAATGTCGTCTGCCTGTTGTTTTAGCTGCTCAATGCCGGCCTCGGCATCGCGGCGGGCCTGTTCCGCCTCGGCAATCCGCTGCGCTTCCTGCTCGGCACGTTTGGCCGCCGCGTTCTGATAATGCCTGGCTTCCAGCTCGGCAAAAATCTGTAATGCCTGCGCGGTCTTGCGGGTCTCCTCCTGACTGCGCTCAATGGCTTCCTGAGCCTCGCGCTTAAGCCGCGCATTTTCTTCCTGGGCTTCGCGATAACCAACTTCCGCCAGGTGCGCGCGCCGGGCCTCCTCTTCGGCTTGCTTGATCGCTTCTTCCATTTCCGCCTGTTTGCAATTGAGCTCCACTTCCCGTAATCGGGCGGCTTCCTTCAACGCCTCGACGCGCACCGCTTCCGCGGACTGACGTGCCGTTGACTTGACCTGGTGGCGGGCTTTTTCCGCTTCAATGCGTGCCTGCTCGGCTTCCTGTTTCAGACGCTGCACTTCCTGCTCCACCTGTTGCCGCGCCTGCTCCGCCGCCCGGGAGCGACTGGCCTCTTCGGTCAAGCGTTGCTTGGCGTGGGAAAAGATGGCATTGACCCGCGGATCACTCATCAATTCTTCGTCGGTCAATACCGGTTGTTCGGGAAGATCCGGCTCTACCATTTCCTCCAGTTCATCGTACTGGTCATAAACGTCGAACTCGTCCGCCAGTTCATCATCAGTTTTGCTGAAGCTGACAACGTTATCGACGGTGGGGATATTGTCGAGATCCTGATTGCCGCGTAATACATCATCGGGCAATCCCATCAGGCCGCGTTCCAGCACCACGGCGTCAAGGCCCTGCTGGCACAGTAAAAACGCCGCCGCCGACGCTCTGCCGCCGTTATTGCTGACCAGCACGTATTGCTTGAGTGCATCAAAGTGGTCGATGTTGGCCCGCAATTCAGGCAAGGGAAAATTGTCGCTGTTCTTGACCCCGTCCTGCACATATTCTTCATAGGCCCGCACATCCACAAATTCACTCTTGGGGTTGCGTACCACGTCGCGGTAACTGACGATTTGCACGAGGGGCTCGGCGAGCAACCGTGTGAAATCAGAACGGGACAGGCGCATCAACAGCCCGTTTTCCATCATGGTAACGGTTGCACTGCGGGTATCGTGCATAATCAGGGCTTCTTCACCGAATCCGGCGCCGACACCCAGGACGGCCACTTCAATTTCCGGGGCCTGTGGCGTGGGCTTTCGGGTAACGCGGCACTGGCCGCGTTTAATAATGTAGTAATAGCCGTCGTCATCGCCCTGGCGGACAATAACCTGGCCGGCTTTATAGGGGATTTCTTCCAGGCGCATCATCAACGCCTGGATGTTCTGGGCACGCAGTTTCAGGAAAGCCTTGGACTGGAGGAACATGGTCATCCAGTCATTATCTTCATCCTCTTCCTCTTCCAGTTCCGAGATTTCATAACCGGCGTCATTCCAATGCAGTACCTGGTCGAGCACATCAGAGTCAATCACCAGGACGCTGATAGCTGTTTTGGCAGTTGCAGATGCCTGGCGGGGCTGCTCCGGTACCAGTGCATTACGGGCCTGGTTGGTCTCTGCGGTAATGATACGTTCCGTGCCGCTGCGAAAACGCAGGGTAACCTGCCCGGATAGCAGGTAGATGGTACGATTGTCCCGGTCCCCGATCTGAAACAACTGATCACCCGCGTCGTATTGCTCGACCGTGCAATTGCGCGCGATTTTATTGAACCGCTCGCTGTCGAGATCACCCAACGGCGCGAAATTTTTCAGAAATTTGTCATCAAGTATTTGCTTCGCTGCAGTCATTGTTCTTCCTCAGGAACGGGTCCAGTTGTTCTGTAGTGATTTTCTCCGGTTTCATACTACGACTTGTTTAGCGGGCAAATTACGTCGCGTCTTGATCACGAATAAGCCGTTCTGTGAAGTGTAGGGGCTTGTATTTATGAGAGTTGTGAAGGTATTCACACTCGAGTTGGCGGTGTGACCCAGAATGTCAGAATTGAGACCTGGTGCGTCAATAAAAACAGCTTGGCCGGCTATCGAAATTTCATAACTTGACTTGTAAGTCATTCAATTTACGAAAAAGATTGGGGTAATATCGGCAGAGCGCGGCGGCAAATTCGTTAAATATCCGGTTTTGTGACCAGGTATTGAGTATCGGTGTGAACTGATTGGCATTTTTTGAAATGTCAAAAGACCGGATAATGCCGATCGCAAAAAAATGCCATTAAGCATTAGGAGACCCGAAGGTGGATTAACAAGACAGGTACGCTGCAGATATCAGTGACAGCCACCAGCAGGTTCAGGATCAAAAGTCCTTCCAGTTCCTGCTTGCGCACCTTGTACGTAGTGTTGCCTGATTATTTCATATACAAAAAAATAACAGCTGCAGCGATGTCTTATACCGTTTATTAATATTTACAAAATAGCCGGAACCGGGAAGTCGCGACAACGCCATACGATGCTTTGAACTATTGATTATGGCTACGAGCACAAGGGGCTGCTAGCTATTTATATCAGTAAACTGATTTTCCAGAAGTTTTTGTCGTTACCACTTTCTTTCTTATCTGACACCTTACAACTAATTCAACGTAATGATCGGGGTATTAAGTCATCAATTGTTGTTATTTTACTATTGGACGATTGGCGCATGTGCGGATTGCATTGATCTCCCTTGCCGCCTTTAAATGGTACTGCCTTAAGTACTCTGTGTTTTTTATCCCGGTTTAAAGGCCCATCAAACATGCTGGTCAGTTGGTTAAAAAACTACCGACCGCTTACTGGATAGTATATAATTCATCCAATATCAAAGTTACTGAAATTCAGCAAACAATTTTCGTTAGCGTATAATGTTGCGCTGAGTTAGGCTGTCAACGACAGGAAAACGGCTAAACAACGGCAAGTTGATTCCATAAATTCAACGGCGTTGTTTTCGACTAAACAGTCAAGCCGCGCATAAAAACGTTAGGGATAAAACAATATCAATTACGAGGGTGGTAGGTATGTCCAGGTCTTCTGTTTTCTTGGCTTTCGCCAAATACATTTCCATTTTTGCGTTGCTTAGCATATTCGCCATTTCGCTCACCGGGTGTGGCGATGATTCGTTTACAGGTGACGGATCAGGTCAGACCAACGATCCTGACCCAAGTAATACACCTGGTGGCACAACACCACCAACACCCACGACTGAAGTGTATTTTGGTATTGCCGGAGCTGGTTCTTCTTTTCTCGATGGCGTATTGGATAATGGTATCACCGGCTCACTATCGGCCTACGGATCTACTACGATTACAGGGTATCTAATTGATGAAAGTGGCGAATCCTATACATCACCGATTACCTTCACTTTCACGTCAGATTGCGTAGAGGCAGGTACTGCCAGTATTGACTCACCAAGGACTTCTGTAAACGGTGTAGTTATCGCCACCTACCGGGCTGAAGGATGTGCGGGAACCGATACGATAAGA
>JASFMT010000082.1:0-10926 GCA_050117455.1 Gammaproteobacteria bacterium
CCCCATTAGCATAAGCGCAATGGTCGTGGGCTCCGGCACACCCGTGGTTACCTGTTGCGTCGCTATAAATGCCGCCCGGGTCCATACTTCTCCATTAAAAATATTCCCTATACCGTCAAACAGGTACTCGAAATTGCCGCCTGGCCCGCCTGACAGAGAAAATCCAGCATAGACATCCTGACTGCCTGCTTCCGTAAACAAGCCCAGGGTAATCTGATCGAAGAATTCAAAGTCCCCTTCTTCAAGAAAAAGTTGATCCAGGACATTCATGGTTCCCGTATCAAAATCGGCCTGGCGAAATGCAATTGAAAGCAAGCCCTCGTTGTTACGGCGTACGGTGACATCAACGTTATCGTTTGAAGCGTAGTCTGTCTGAAAATCGGTAAGCCGGATACTGTACCGTTCATTGTTTAGTTCCGGCGCGATGAAATCAAACACGCCAAACACCGCAATATCGTGGTTAAGTTTCAGTCCACTATTGGTGTCGCTGGTGGTGTTCGTCCGCAAACGATTGCGTTGAACCAGCAATGGATTGCCGGTAACACGACTGTCCTGGGCCGTACCCAGTGACGTATCCAAAGCCAGTTTGCTGTCGTTTTCAGGCCCGGGATTTCCGACAGTGCTGTATACGGCTTCCGTCTGGTTGGGAAATGTCCAACCGGTGGACGGCGGTACAACGCCATCGTCAAAATCATCGTGAAAAAACAGGTTTCCATCCCGGTAAACAGAAAATGAGTCAATAGAAAACACCGTAGCGTGCGCTGGACTCAGCGCAAACAAACCAGCTAGTACCACCCATAACAACTTCGCGCATGTGTTCCTGCCCATAGTAATTTCTCCCCACATTAAAGGGTTAATGAAAACAACTGTGTTCGAAGCAAAAGCAATGGGTAATAATGAAGGATATTAAAAATACTACCCGACTGGTGGAAAAATTCGATGATAAGGATCAAAGACGGCGCGGTAATATGCACATTTTATTTGTTTGTTTGGCAACCAACCCGCAATGTTATATTTTATACAGAAAAATAAAATGGCTATCGAACTGGCTATTGGCATTTTGAAAGAATACTAGCCCTTACTGTATTTTACGATCTTTATAGAATTGATCGAGCTGATTGCCCAGCAATCACAGGTACACATTAGGTAATCGTGTTTGTCATTGGAATAACAACATGGAAAGGATTATCGACTGACTACCTGGGTAAAACTATAAAAAAGCCACAGAGCTATTAATCACCAACCTTGTCATCTTCATAGTCACTACCAAGATCAATCCCCAGCTCTTCGGCCACTTCAAGCCAATAGGGTTCGGCTTCACAGGTACAGCAGTCGCACCAGGGGCCGACGTTTTCGTGCATGGAAATGCTTTTTTGCTTGCGTGGTTTTCCGGCCGCCACCGGGTCACCCGTTGAATATTCTCCTGCCGCATTACCGGCGAGGTTCGTGCCTTGATGAGTGTGAGAGTCGCTCATAGTAAGATCGCTTTGAGAGTGAATTTGGCATCCCGCCAATACAGTATATCGATTTCCAGTTCTCTTAATCAAAGCATATCCAAACGCCCGATACAACCATTCAACAACCATGGCTTTGCACCGGGCGCCGTGTGCTTCAATAATTAGAATTCCGATATCCAGTTTACTTGAAAGGAATCCACTTCGTCGTGGAGGATGTATTCAGCCCGGATTTGCGCGTATTTGGTGACATTGTATCCGGCACCACCGCCGAACATGATACCGGTCTGATCACCCACATCCAGCCCGGCACGCGCCATGATATGCATTTGACTGTCAAACTTGTACTCCGCCAGGCCGGCAAACCACAAGCCGCTGTAAGTTTCCCGTACGGTAACGGTTCCCGTGCGATTGGGGTTATTACCGAACCGGTTTTGTTCTTCCTCAAAGTCACCACTGTCCATATAGCCTACTTCAACTGAGGTTTTGCTACGCGGACTTTTGAAGTTAAAATCGAGACAGTACCCGGCAAATAGCTGATAACCGGACGCGTCGCCAAACTCCTGCGACGAATTCATACCTAAGCCGGCCCCCACATAGTATTTGTTTTTCATACAATGCGCAGACGCCGTACCGGCAATAATCCATAGTCCGAATATTAATAACAAACTCCACTTCTTCATGACTGCTTCCTCCCGCCCTTGGTGACATAAGGTTTTTTTACAACATCATTCACTTTCCATAATCATCGTTAAATTGCATTTATGCTTACTGCTAACGATGTCCGTATTTATATATCTTAAAACTGGCGTTGCTATGACAACTGACTAACCAGTGAATGTATCTCACTGGCATTACGGAAAGCACCGTCACCGGAACCCATGGCGGCCTTTTTGCCTTCAGCGTCTTTTAGCAAAGCAATTAAATAAAAAGTCTTAAACCAGTGTGTTTTTTTAATTGCCTGCCTTTCCTGTTTTTGCATACCAGTCCACATGGCTTTAAATTGCCTGATATGCTGCCCCTTCCATTGCGTCGCAGCCGCCATGTACTCCGCCGCCTGCCGTACATCATCAGGCAGCGCTTCCGGCGATCCTTCAATAATCAATGCGGCAATCTGCTGCACACCGCCACCGGAATCCAGGACATATCGGACGTCAGCAACGTCAACCCGGTAAAACACGGCCATTAAAAGTGCCAGGCAAGCCAATACAGAATATTTAAATAAATTCCAGATTCGCTTTGCACGCCATTTTATGGAGTAGCGCCACAGTTCACCGGGGCAACGAAACAACGCGATGGTCTTGTCGAATACATTGCCGGAATTCTTTGCCGCTTCGATCTCGGCGACGGATTCACTTAATGACACGAAACGCGCTTTTGACAGGTAACCCTTCACGTATTGTTTGGCGAGCGTCTCGGAATCAACTAACAGCATCATTGCATAATTCCTTTTTTCTGTACGAATTGATAAATTCTGGTTATATCCGGTTATCGAAACATTACTAATTTCTTGTCTGAAAATGGCCCAATCTTGTAACAACCAGAAAATTAATCTGTGGCAGATAGCTTCAGGTCTGCTGGCTGGGCGGTGACCGTGTAACGAAGCGATCGATGGGATACCGGTTCACTGTTTCCAGCAAGTGTTTCGCATCTTCGACCAGAGACAGGTTCGCTTTTATTGCCGGGTCATGCTTGCTGACCAACGCGACAACCTCAGGGTTATCTACTGCATCAATAAAATCGAGAGTAACCTCGACGGTATCTTTGATCCTTGCGTAAATCTCAATGTCATATTCAAGACGATCCAGCACTTTTCGCTCTACCGATGAAACAATTCCATAGCTTCCGTATATTTTTGCAGGTATCTCGCCGCCCTCTTTGCTGGTTTTTACCATTTGTTTGTTACTCGCAGCTGGCGAAGCGCCTTGCTTTGACGAGACATATTCCGCCAGGACTAACTTCATCGCGCTCGCCTTGATCCACACATAGGTAATGATATGTTCGCGGGTGAGCTTGTTACTTTCGGGAAGCGCCGCCAGGTCCTGGCGGAAAGGTTCGTTATTGGAAAGGGTTTCCAGAACCTCGTTTATTTCAGATTGGTATTGGACTTCGAGTGAAGCTTCATCGGAGCTACATGCGGCTAAAGACAAGCAGGCAGTGACCAATGCCAGGGTACAACCACAACCACGCATTTAAAAATACTCTCCCCACAAGAGCGTCAACAAAATACTTAAGTGACACTTTCAAATAACGCGTAGGTAGTGAATAGGTTTACACATTCAGTGCATAATTGCTTAATGGTTGATAATGCTGCTAATTAACAAGTCTATTAAGTCATATTGACGATTAAACTAAGTAGCAATATATTGGTGAGCGATAATAGCTTGCGAGGCACAGGAAGAATTGACTAATTTTTGACCATATCTCGAACATGCCAGATACTGCGACGTATTCTGAGATCAGGGTTTTGAAATCAGGGTTTTGTCGCTTTCATTACAATGGAATGGGCACCCAGCGATGCGGCGACATCACGGGTTTCCTTGCTGACACTGGCGGAGAAATAATCCAGTTGCTGCAACTGGGCAACATCCGTAAAGCCGATTTCGCGGAACAGATTTAAATAATCTTCCTTTTCCATCGCTCCAACGATGCACTCCGCCCATAACTTGGGATCCTGCCGGCAAGCTGCTGACACTTCCTGGCTGACAACGATATCGGCAATCTGCACACGTCCGCCGGGTTTTAATATTCGGAATATTTCTTCAAAGGCCTTTTTCTTATCCAGGACCAGGTTCAGCACACCGTTACTGGTAACTACATCAACGCTCGCATCCGGCAAAGGTATATTGTCCGCCTCTGCATCCACTAACGCAACATTATTGGCCTGCGCTGATTCGGCGTTGGATTGAAGCTTCTCACGCATGGCGGCCGTCATATCCAGTGCGTAAACTTTGCCGGACGCTCCTGTCAACAAAGATGAAATCAACACATCGGTACCGCTGCCGGAGCCGATGTCCAGTACCGTGTCACCCTGGTTAATCGCTTCCACGGCAAAGGGGTAACCCACGCCCGCAAACGATTCTACAGCTGTCGCCGGAATGGCATCCAGCTGTGATGCAGGATAACCGACAAACTCACACGCTGTTCGCCCGGTGGGAAAATGGAAAACTTTTTCCGGGTGTCCGGCAACATCCGTATACATTGCCTGGACCGCTTCTATAACATGCTCTCTCTGTAGGCTGGTTATGGCTACCATAGTCATTCGCTCCCTGGTAAAAGTGTTGTTAATTATTTTTTAGTTATTATACAAATATTACAGTTTGCGGATAAGAGTTTTTATCTTATCTTGTAGTTCATCCGGCGCTTTTTGCCTGGCTGCACCCTGCAAGTGCTGCTTTAGTCTTTTTTCAAACTCAAGCCGGGAATAACAGCTGCGGCATTTGGACAGATGGTCTTCCATCTCCTCATGCTTATGCGCATTGAGCTCCTGGTCGATATACTCAAACAACCGTTTCAATGCTTCTTCACAATCAATAGTCGGCTTGTCGCTCATGTTAAATCCCGTGTCTTCTGTTCCTGCGAATTCGTGGTTTTAATGCCCTTGTCGTTGGCATGTTCCCACAACGCCTTTTGCATCAATGACCTGGCCCGTGACAACCGGGATCGCACGGTACCCACCGGCACCTCCAGCATGTCTGCAATTTCCTGATAGTTAAAACCTTCCACTTCCGCTAATACCAGTACAATCCTGAAATTCTCCGGTAAGTCATCAACGGCCTTGACGATGTCGTCACGCAGCAGGTTATTGAGAAACTGCTGTTCCGGGTTACCCCACCACAGGAGAAAAGGTTGGTGCAATTTATCAAACAGCCAGAAATCACCTTCTTTACTTTCATCCGCTTCTGATCCAAAAGGTGTTTCCGATCGCGTTTTGCGCTTGCGACATTCCGTGATGAAACAGTTGGACAATATCCTGAAAACCCAGCCACGAAACGCCTGGCGGTCTTTCAACGTGTGGAGATTACCAAACGCTTTTGCTACCGCCTCCCCTACCAGGTCCTCCGCATCCGCGGAATTCTTGGCTAGCCGCAGTGCAGCTCCATAGAGATCATCCAGCACATCGGCGACCTCCTCTTCAAACCATTGTTTTAATTCTTGTTGTTCCGACATTACCTGTTTGGCCTTTATGCACATATTGCAAGGACGCACGAACGTCTAAAGGGTTCCCAATATTTTAGGTTATTTTTAGTTTGTTGGCGGCACAGATTATTAATTCAGAGAATACTAATATACACGAACCACTTCTATCGCAGGACGTGCGCTGCTTTCCCATGTTCTATTTGTTTTTCTCTACTGATCTTTACACCACTCCCACTAACGCCGCTAAACAAATTGCAAATTATTTTTCATTGGGAAATATGGCGTTACAAAATTTGTAAAATTTTTTTAATTATTTCGGGAACTGTTTCAAGCATGCTGCGTCCTTGCACCGTATCAAATAACAAATAATTTTTTTAACACCAGGCAAACGAAAAAACCAGGAGGATGAAACCATGAATCTCGCACATAAAATTGAACAGTCAGAATTTAATGTTGAACTGGAGCAACGGGTGAAAAACATGTATCGCGCTGTAGCACTTTACCCTGAGTCGGAATTTCATTTCGAAATGGGACGCCAGATGGCGGAGCGCCTTGGCTATGAACCTGAGGACCTGGACCGCATACCGCAGGAATCCGTTGAGTCATTTGCCGGCGTCGGCCATTACTTTGACCTGGCGAATTTGCAAAAAAATGACCTGGTCGTTGATCTTGGCAGCGGGTCCGGCATGGATAGTTTTATTGCTTCCAACAAAGTCGGCTTTTACGGCAACGTCATCGGTATCGACATGACCGACGAGCAACGCAACAAGGCCAACTATCTTCGCGATAACGGCAATTTCTGTAACGTGAGCTATAAAAAGGCTTACATCGACGATACCGGCCTGCCCGGATCACTGTATCATGCCGTCATCAGCAATGGTGTGATTAACCTGGCCGCTGACAAGCTGGCCGTGTTTAAAGAGGCCTATCGCATTCTGCGCCCCGGCGGAAAACTGGCCCTCTCCGACATCGTGACAGAAAAGCCATTGCCGGAAGGTATCACCTGTGATGTAACCCTGTGGGCAGCCTGCATTGGCGGCGCAATGCAACAGGATGATTATATTAATGCCATCAGGCAAGTCGGATTCCGGATGGTGGCAGTACGGGACAATCCTGAATACCACTTCATATCTGATGGTGCCGCCTGGGCTACCGACAACTTCGGTGTAAAGAGTATTTCGGTACTGGCCATCAAAGACTAACTGATGTTTAACAACGTATAATCACAATCTAAAAGGAGCGTCATCATGAGCAATGAAACCAACAAGCAGGGTTATGTTTTTTCCATCACGAACTTTGATAATGATCCCGACCGGGTCGCCGTACCACTGGTGCTGGCAAACAATGCACTGGCCATGGGTAACGAAGTGCTGATCTGGGTAACGCTGGAAGCAGTGCAGCTGGCCAAACAGGGTGCTACCGATGGCCTGCAACCGAAAAGCTTCCCCGCTATCGCCGAATTGCTGGAAACTTTTCAGGATAACGGCGGCAAAATCGGTGTCTGTCCTCCATGCGCGAAAACTCATAACGTGACCGAGGACGACCTGGTGGAAAATGCCAGCTGGATGGGTGCGGCTGCCATTTTGGAACAAAGCCAGGGCCGCCAGGCGGCATGGTTTTGATAACCAGAAGCTTTTAAACAGCGAAGCAAAAGGCTTGATGGCGGCCACCATCAAGCCTTTTACATTTTCATCTTTGTTTTAAAAACAAATTACTGGGCGGCAAAGGCGCCGATATCCAGGGGCGAAGTGAACGGCTGGCCCGCAAAATCCGTGGTGACCGTTCCCGGCACATCACGCCCGTTGCCAGCGGCAGGATTGTTTAAGTTAATAGAATAGTCACCGTTAACAAGATCAAATTGTGGATCCTGTTGAATCACCGAACCGGTTTCCGCCGGTATCGGAGAGGAAATGTTCGGCCCGGAATAACCCGGGTTGTCCAATGCATACCAGAGGTTATTGCCAAAGGTAAATGTTTCCGGTGCGGTACCTGCGCCGATATTGACATAGGTCCGGATGTCGGACTCGTTGAATACCACAATATTATTAATAAAGTAGCCATTGCGGCTGGGGACAAACCTGTCCCCCTGGGATTCCTGCAAAATCCGCGCAATATAGGTTTGGGGTTCAACAATCGTGTTATTGGCAAACACGCAAAGGTCACAGCCCACAAACGCCACCGATGCGCCACCATCGAATCCTACCCGCTCAAAAATATTGGCCAGCATACGGATACGCTTGCCTTCATAGTTAGCATTAATCGGCCGGAAATAGGCCTCGCCGGTGGATCCACCCGCATTAATGGCGCGTGAGGCAATATCCGTAAAACGGTTGCCCTGGATCAGGATATCCGAGCTGCCACCCTTGGTGTTAATGGCGTTGCGGGGAATATTGTGAAAAAAATTGCCTTTTACAACGCCTTCGTGACATCCCACCATGTCGATAGCCTCGCCCTGGTTACAATTGTCGAACTCACTATCCAGCACCAGGAAGCGGTCAACACCGGACATTTTCAGGCAGTCATTGTTACCACCGGAACCAATATTACGAAACGTCACGTTACGGACAATGACATGCTCGGCCGGTGTATCATAACTGCTGCCATCGTCGATATTGATCCCGTGAGCCGAGGTATTTTGCACGGTAAATCCTTCCAGGACCACATAGCGTGGATCGGTAAAGTGCATCACCTGGGTAGCCTGCTCGGCATCAAAGATCACATCACCGTTGGCCACAATCGCAATAGGCTCATTGGCGGTACCCTGCAGGTTACTAATATAGTAATTCGCCGTCCGATAGGTCCCCGGTTGCAGATTGATCCGGGTACCGGGCGTGGCATGACGCGCCGCCATGGCAACCGTTTGATAGGGTAGATCGGCACTGCCATCACCGGTATCATCGTTGCCGGTCGGCGCGACAAACAATTCCCGACTGTAGGTTATCCCAGCATCAAATTCCGGTGGTAACGCCGCAACCCGTACCGGATCATTGGGAAACGCATCATCGATGTCCATGACACCATCACCATCTGTATCCACGCCCGGTTGTGGCTCCGGTTCCGGTGTCGGATCAGGTGTTGGCTCGGGGTCCGGTTCAGGTGTTGGGTCGGGCGTTGGTTCCGGATCGGGTTGTGCCTGTGGTCCGCCGGGCTGCTCATTGCCCGGCAGTTCGGTCGCCGAATTGTCCTCTCCCCCTGTTGAACATCCCGCTATCAAAAAGGCGGCTACTAATATAAGTGCGCCAAAATAATGCCGATGAATACTACTCACTGCTTCGTCCTGCCCTGTGAAGTTTGTATTAAGAAGAATCCAACTGAAAGCGTTGATGACATCGCCACCTTCGCAAACCGGTAGCCGGGGATTGAATATCCAACAAGGATTAATTCTATGTGATAAATCTATTTGTACTATAGAAATGCGTCACAAAACAACCCGTTCATATTTTCACCTTGATTGGATTAGCAATTAACGATTCAGATACGTGACCACTGTCGCTAGTTAGCAACAAACACTGGTAAATGTCAAAATTATGACTTGCTTCACGCTTTGATGATGAATAACAGGCAGGTAATGTTATAACGACACCATATTAAACTGTGAGCCGCTATTCAATTAAGTCGGCTGCACCAATTACTTCGGCTGGCGAGACAACTGCTGAGCGTCCCGTACATATTGCTGATATTGCGTTTGAAACATATCGATAAATGCTTTCATTGCCAGTGGGTCATCCCCGTCAGCGAAGTCACGAACCCTGACCGGGGGGTGTATGATTGCCGTAAACGTCGCTTCCTGGATTGGTTTATCAAAATCCGCAACCGAAACCGGCACAACCAATGTATCGCTACCCTGCATCGCGGCAAGCCGGAACGCACCGCTTCGAAACGGGCCCGGTGATTGCTGTGACCAATAGCTGGTGCCTTCCGGACAAATAATCACGTTATACCCGTGTTCTAATTGTTCTGTTCCCTTACGAAAAAAATCATTCCGCGCATTGAGGCGCACGCCGGAATCAGCCACAGGCTGCGATTCATCAGTATAAACATGTATATGCCCAAGGCGGTTGTAGTACGATTCATGCCCGTACTCGGCGGACCGGCTGTTGCGGACTACCCGAACACCACTGTCACCATATTTTCTGAGCAATATCATAGCGCTTAAAAAGTGGGTATCCAGCGCGAACTCAAAACCGTTAGCCAGTTGATGGGATGGATGACTAATCAAATGATTCATGACAAAAATGTGACCGGCGTTTTCCGGCAGATTCTCTTCCCCCTTAACATTGTGCCGCACACTACCGAATAAGCTGGTAAACGCTGTAGCACTTTTATTACGAATCGCTACCGGGTCTTCACTCTTGCTTGAGTTAACCACCAATTTGTAGATCGAGCGCAGGCCATTATAAAATTCGTATTCCCGGCGCGTCTCCCGCAGAATATCCGAGCACAATCCCGCGACGTTTTTTTCAAATTGACTACCCTCCTGTTGCATGCGGTCAATATATCTAAACGAATCCTCCTGGGTTACTTTGCTGCGCAATAAATACGGCACTTTGTGCAAGGGGGAATCGATACCCAACTGCGGACCCACGTTATGCAGCAACGAACTTACCGTGGCCTGCTCGCTCTTTGTATGCTTATTAATAATTAACGCCCGCGTGGCACGCAACCGGCTGCCAATGATCTGCAACAATTTTTTACTGAGATTAATGGAAAAAGCGGTTCTTGCTTCGCCATATTCCATAATCACGGATGCAGGTATACAACATAGCAGGCTGTCTTCAGCGGCTGTCGCCGATATATCTTCACACTGAGAGCGCGTCAAACAAGCCCAGCTGATAATGTGCCCCGGTTGAGAAAGGCTTCGCACAAACAAACGCGATGCGGTTGTCTGGTATGAAAGGTCAATTTTACCTTTTATTAGTAACAGCACATTTTCTGTATAGTCGCCTTCAACGTATAGTGTTTCCCCCTTTAAGAACCGCACCATCGAACAGTGCCGAGCAAGATGTTCCAGCTCATTGAGCTTTAAATCCTGAAAAAGACTGGACAGCGTCAAATACTTTAATCCGGAATCGGGATCCAGTTTCAGCCTTGCCGGTTCGCAGCGCACACCGGAATCCGCTGTTTCGTTAGCACCGGACCCGGGTTCTCCACAAAGCAACCGACGAGACTGCCCAAGCAACGCTTTACTGGAATCCCTTGCCAGACGAAGCAGCTCACTATAGGTTTCAGGCGAATAGTCGGCAATCTGTGACAGGTATGTAGAAGACCAACGCAATAACGTCACGGAACTGGCGCAACGGGTTTCGGTTGTATAGCGGTTGGGCTCCAACAG
>JASFMT010000083.1:0-10759 GCA_050117455.1 Gammaproteobacteria bacterium
CTGAATAAAATCATTCCTAATCTTGGCAAGGCTGAAAATCACGAGCTCTGGAAACGTGTGGAAACAGCAAAACGACGATTGCTATTCACTCTCTATTGTCTGAAATTACCCGTGATCAGCCGTGCTGAAGATCCTGAAAAGGGACTGGGTTTCCGCTTTCTCGAGGATCAAACACCTCCCACGTGGCAGCAGAAAGTAAAAGATAAAGATAAGATTTATACCGGTCATTTATCGGGGTTGATAACGATCAATATCGCCGAAGCCGTTCACAGTGAAAGGGAATCGGTTCGGGAAAAAATGAATGAATCCTATCGTACGTTGCTGGGGCACTTTCGTCATGAAAGCGGCCACTATTACTGGGAACGGTTAATCAACAACTCGCGTTGGCATGAGGAGTTTCGCAGCTTATTTGGTGACGAAAACATGAATTACAGTGAAGCCATGTCGTTACACTACAAAAATAATCGTAGCTATGATTGGCAGGAGAATCACATTACCCATTATGCCGCAAGTCACCCCTGGGAAGACTGGGCGGAAACCTGGGCACACTTCTTACATATCTACGATACGCTGCAAACAGCCAATGATTTACAACTAAGTGCTGGCCCGTTGGCTTTCGATGTTTTAACGGATATCGAGAATGCGCTTCAACAATGGCGAGAACTTGCCATTGTGCTCAATGCCCTCAATCGAAGCATGGGGATGGAAGACCCTTATCCATTCGCCATAAACGATGTAGTGGCGAACAAGCTACATTTCATTTATACCGTCATCGCCAATTCAGCCGTCGAGGTTTAATTTTTCCCAGTCAAAGCGAGGCAGTCGCTTAAAAGCCCGCTGGATACCTTCGTTCCAGTGTTTTTGAAGACTTTTGTATAAAGGCGATGCGAGCTTCAGTGTCATATGATGACCGGCCGTTAGCGATCCCGCGTCATAAACCAGCAGTTGAAGGGGAGGGCCAACGGAAATGTTACTGCGAATGGTGGAATCCAGGGATACCAGCGCGCAACGCGCGGCATCAGTCAAAGGCGTTTCCGGGCTGATGATACGGTCCAGGATCGGTTTGCCATACTTGGTTTCACCGATTTGCAAAAACGGCGTTTCCGGAGAGGCTTTTATATAGTTACCTTGTGGATAAACCATATAAATCTCCGGTTCTTTACCGGATATCTGACCACCAATTATAAAACTGGCTTCATTACTGAGATTGGATTGTTCCAATGCATCTTTATGGTGCTTCTGGATGCGAGTGCTCAGCGTTCCAATGTAATCCGCGGCGTCAAACATATATTCGATAGACCGCAAGCTGTTTTTCCTGCCGTCTTCCAGGTCACGATTGATTTCGTTAACCACGGCTTGCGACGTTGCCAGGTTACCGGCTGTCAACAGCACGAATAACCGGTCTTCGGCCCAGTGAAAGACGTGCATTTTGCTAAATGTGCTCACATAATCGACACCCGCATTGGTGCGGGAATCGGACGCAAACACCAAGCCGTTGTTGACTTTGATGGCCAGGCAGTAAGTCATAATACGGTTATATACCTCGGCTAAAAATGTTACTATCAGTGCTATAAGAAAACAGCTTATTGATTGCGAAATATCATTTCATTTTATAAGCGAAACTATAACGTACGGTATACCAAAAACAAGCCACTAACTGAAAAAAATATCAACATGGCAATACGCTGGGGAAGTTACAAAGTCAAGGGATTACACGACGAACTGATGCGCGCAACCGGCAAGGCGCGTCCGCCGGCAGGGTATATTTGCCAGTACCTTCGCAATTTGACAGATAAGGAAATAAACGATCTCAAGGACGCCGCCGATCTGGCAATACGCACCATGGGAATTACCTTTACGGTTTATTCGGAGGATGAAGGATCCATAGACCGTGCCTGGCCCTTCGACATTATTCCCCGCATTATCCGGCGCAAGGAGTGGGAGCAAATCGAGGCCGGATTGATCCAACGGGTTCATGCCCTTAACCTGTTTATCGATGATATTTACCACGACCAGAAAATCATTAAGGACAAAGTAGTCCCCGGCGAATTGCTGATAAACTCCGCCAACTACCGCAAGGAATGTATCGGCGTAAACCCGCCACTGGGAATCTGGGCTCACATCTGTGGTTCAGACCTGGTGAGGGACAAAGACGGTACGGTTTACGTGCTGGAAGACAATCTTCGCGTCCCCTCCGGCGTGTCCTACATGATAGAAAACCGCGAAATTACCAAGCGGGTCTTTCCTGACCTGTTTGAGCACTACGGCATATTGCCCGTCGATGACTATCCAGCCATGCTATATGACACGCTGGCCGCCATCTCACCGGAGCCCAAGGCTTACCCCGAAGTTGTCGTGTTAACACCTGGCATCTATAACTCAGCTTATTTTGAACACGCCTACCTCGCCCAGCAAATGGGCGTCGAACTGGTGGAAGGTTCCGACCTGGTGGTGGGTGATGACGACATTGTCTATATGCGGACCATCGAGGGTCTGTCGCGGGTTGATGTCATTTACCGGCGCATCGATGACCTGTTTATGGACCCGGAAGTGTTTCACAAGGATTCCGTGTTGGGCGTTCCGGGTTTAATGCGTGCCTGGAAAAGCGGCAACGTTGCGCTGGCCAATGCCCCAGGTGCCGGTGTCGCTGACGACAAGGTGGTCTATGCTTACGTGCCTGAAATTATCAAATATTATCTCGATGAAGACCCGTTGATTTCCAACGTACCCACTTACAAATGCGTCAACAAGGAAGAACGGGAGCATGTACTGGCCAATATCGATAAGCTGGTCATTAAACCCGCCAACGAGTCCGGCGGTTATGGCATGTTGATAGGCCCACAAGCCAGCCAGAAAGAACGTGATGAATTCAAAAAACTTATCAAGAAGAATCCACGAAACTACGTCGCTCAACCGCTCTTGACGCTATCCACGGCACCAACGCTGGTGGGCAATCGCGTTGAACCCCGGCATCTTGATTTAAGACCGTTTATCCTGTCAAGCAATCACACGAAAGTCACTAAAGGCGGGCTTACCCGCGTCGCGCTACGCAAAGGGTCCACGGTGGTTAATTCATCCCAGGGTGGCGGCAGTAAAGATACCTGGATCGTGGATTCGGGGGGCTCTTAAATGCTGTCGCGCGTGGCCGAAAATATCTACTGGATGGCGCGCTACATTGAGCGGGCGGAAAATACTGCGAGGCTGATTAGCGTTAACATTAATTTAATGTTGGACCTCCCTAAAAAAATGCACCTGGGCTGGGGAGCGATCATTGACATCACAGGCAGTAATGAACTTTTTGAGCAACGGTACCAGGACACCAGCGAACGTAACGTTATCAAGTTTCTGGTGCAGGACACGACGAATTACGGTTGCATACTTAACTCGCTTGCACAGGCCCGGGAAAATGCCCGCACCATTCGTGACTTCATTCCCCGCGAAGCCTGGGAACAAATTAACGCGCTTTATCAGTTCACCAAGCAAAATGCCAGTAATGCCCTGGCGCAGAGGCAACGTTACCAGTTCCTTACATCGTTGACGTTGAGCACGCAAACAATCACCGGTTTGCTGGCGGGCACCATGACCCACGACGAAGGTTACCAGTTCCTGCGCCTGGGGCGGAACCTGGAACGCGCCGATATGAGTACCCGTATAATTGACGTACGCTCCGAGACGTTGCTTCCTGATATTGATGACAGCCTGGCGCCTTTTGAAAGTATTCAGTGGATGAGCGTATTGCGTTCGCTCAGCGCCTACCAGATGTATCGCCGCGCCCTTAACCAGCCGGTACGACGATCATTGGTCCTGGACTTTTTATTGACCAACGTTCAGTTCCCGCGAACCTATAACCACTGCGTCGGTGAAGTGATTGCCTGCCTGGAACATTTACCGAGAAACGACGAACCATTGCGCATCTGCCTGCATTTGCGCCGCAGCGTGGAAGAAGAAGACTACGAAAAAATGGATCAACAACGGCTACACGAATTTGTCGACCAGTTACAGATTGGTCTGATTAATGTCAACCAAAGTGTTTATGACCACTATTTCCGCGTCGCTGAGTAATATCCAGTTATTGCAGTACCCGAGCCTGGCTCAATACCCACGTTAGTCTGCTGCTCATTTTACCTGGCTGAATTCTTTATAAGATTAAGGCATAATTTCGGGCCCTGTCCTTGATTTATTCGCGGCTTTATATCAAGATGAGCGTCAATGAAGCGGATTATTGCCTATATTCTAATATTTTCGATATTTACGGCTCCCCTGGCCTGGGCAGTGGATACGCATGAAAGTGTATTTGAAGGCCATATGAGTGCAACACTCAATGACGCCGCCCTGGACCATAATAATACCAGTCATGATTCCGAACAAATTGATCATTGCGATCATTTTGTTTCCCACTTTACAACGCTTCTGGCAACTGCAACACCTGGTTTAAGCCCTGAACTCGATCAAATTGACGTCGCTTACGATACATTAATAGTAGCAACTGATTTTACCCCTCCATACAGACCACCCATTCTTTAAGACGGTTTACCCCAAAATTTAATCATCTTGTGTGAATTCCGCGGATCACATGCTGCGCGAGTGCGTTGTGTCCGTACGAGGTCTGTTCATGAAAACCAACAAACTGATCCTGTTATTTTGCCTTGTCTTATTATTATCGGAAAATGCCGGGGCCGATCCCTTATCACATAGTTATTTTCGTAACGTGGTAAAGCAGGTGCTGGATTCTCATCCGGCATATCAAGCCGCACATGCCAAGGTGTTGATCACCGAAGACCAGGCAAGAGCGGCCGGCTTGCCCCTGTATAACCCCGAAATTGAAGCCGAAATGGAAAGTGCGGGGGAAGATACCTATGTGCTGGGGATTGCGCAATCCATCGACTGGCACGATAAACAGTCGGCTAAGCACTTTTTACAACAGATTGCAGTACAAAACGCCAAAGCGGAACAATTACTGTTGGCGACAACCCTGGCATCACAGACGTTGAACGCCCTGATTGATTATTCGATGGCATCAGGTATCAGCCGCCTTCATCAACAACGTATAGATTTACTGGAACAGGTCGTTGATCTGGCAGAACAAAGGCTGGCGGCTGGCGATATCAACAAAAGCGAATTGTTGCTGGCAAAGATTTCTCTGGGCAATGCAATCATCAAGCAAGCCAACCAGAAAATGGCTGTTATCAAGGCTAAAAATGAAATTTTCAAGTTAAGCCCACAGGGTATTGCGCAGGCTATCGATAATGATCGTACATTTGACGGATCACCGCCCGACAATATCACCAGCGCCAACGTCGCAACCCTGGCATCCCAACATCCATCGGAGAAAATCGCATTAATGCGCGTCGAACACGCAAAACAAAAAGTACAGGTTGATCAACGACAGCGGCGAGCGGATCCCAGGTTCGGCATCAACGTGGGCAAGGAAGGCGATGAGTCGTTGGTGGGGCTGAAATTTTCCATAGACTGGCAAGTACGAAATGACTTTGCCTACGCCGTTGACATGGCTCGAAACGCCCAGTTACAAAAACAACTGGAAGCACAAAATATTCATCGACAGATCGTGGCCGATATCAAATCGGCAAAATCCCAGTATCAAATAGCACAGGAAGCATGGCAATACTGGTTAAACAACGGGGAAAGCCAGCTACAGCAACATGTCGCGCTATTGAAAAAACTGTGGCGCAGCGGGGAAATATCCACCTCCAATTATTTGCTTCAGCTTGAACAAAACATCCACACACAAATTTCCGGTGCCAGCTTGCAGGGCAATGCCTGGCACGCCTGGATTCAATGGCTGGACGCAACGGGTCAGCTACTGGACTGGCTGAAGCTTACAAATGAATTCGATACCAAAGGCGAACCACAATGAAATCAGTTATCAAAATAATACTACTTTGCTGGATTTTCAGTTACTCCCTTTCATCCGTGGCCAGGACTGAGGCAGTTGAGCACGATCATGCAGAGCATAAGGAACACAATGAAGAACAATCCCATGCCGCTGAAACCGCGCATAATCACAAAGAAAATGAAGTAGATTCCCATGAGGATCATAGCGATCATGCTGACAACGAGCATGAACACGATAAGCATGGACACGAGGAACATCATGGCGAGGAACTGGAGCTAACCCGTGAAAAGCAGACAATGGCCGGTATTGCGGTTATACCATTGCAACAACAAACGCTGCGCCAGGAAATGATCGTGCCGGGAGAAGTAAAATCAAATCTATATGCCACTTCCATCATGTCGCCACGCATCACCGCCCAGGTTACCAGCCGCCATGTACGGCTGGGGCAATCCGTCAAAAAGGGACGCTCGATGATTACGTTGTCCAGTGTGGCAATGGCCGAGGCCCAGGGCGACCTGATTATTGCTAATCGGGAATGGCAGCGTGTTCAAAAACTCGGGCGGCAGGTCGTTTCGGAAAAACGTTATTTAAAAGCACAAATCGCCCAGCAACAATCACGCGCCAAAGTCATCGCATACGGCATGACGCCGGCGCAAGTGCAGCGGTTGTTGGAGAAGGGTGATCTGGCCGGCGCCACGGGACAATTTGAGTTGCTTGCGCCCCAAAGCGGTACTGTGATCAAGGATGATTTTGTGGTGGGTGAAATCGTCGAACCGGGACGGGTGTTGTATGAAATCACGGATGAGTCCACGTTCTGGGTGGAAGCACGCGCCCGCGCGGAAGATGCGCCACACATATCCCGGCAAACCCAGGCAAAAATCCGGTTTCAGAATTCATGGTTCAATGGCAAGGTGATTCAGGTGCAACATGTCATCGATGAGGAAACACGGACCTTGCCGGTAAGGCTTGAAGTCCGGGATCCAAACCACGTGCTGCACCCGGGGCAGTTCGTGGATGTCCGTTTACAACTAACCTCCCGGGTTCCCGTCGTGGCTATTCCCAAAGCAGCCGCCATTCGCAATGCAGCCGGTGAATGGGTGGCATTTATCGAAAGCAAACCAGGCCACTACCGATCCGTGGATATCAACCCGGTCAGAACCACCGGTGAACAAATGGTGGTGGAAGGATTAAAGCCCGGGATGCGCCTGGTTACACAAGGCGCCTTCTTTCTGCAATCTGAAATGGCCAAAAGTGGTTTTGCCATTCATAACCATTAAACGCGACGGACACCGGGAATATGATAAATAAATTAATTGATCTTGGCGTATCGAACCGATTGCTGGTCATACTCGCGCTCATGGCAACGCTCGCCGGCGCAATGATACTAATACCCCGCTTGAATCTCGATGCGTTTCCAGACGTAACCAACATCCAGGTAACCATCAATACCGAGGCGAAGGGACTGGCCGCCGGTGAAGTGGAACAGTTAATTACTTATCCCATAGAAGCTGTCATGTATAGCTTGCCGGACGTTGAGGAAGTCAGGTCCATTTCAAAAACCGGCCTGTCGGTTATTACTGTCGTGTTTACCGAAGGCACGGATATTTATTTTGCGCGCCAGTTAGTTTTTGAACGCCTGCAGGAGGCCCGGGAAGAAATACCCAAAGGTATTGGAACGCCGGAGATGGGGCCAAATACCTCCGGCCTGGGACAGATATTTCAATACATCCTTCGCACCGATAACCCACAGCAATATAACACCATGGCCCTGCGCAGTCTTAATGACTGGGTGGCCAAACTGTTACTCATGCCCGTGGACGGCGTCACCAAGGTATTGTCATTTGGCGGGCAGGTTCGCCAGTACCAGGTCAGTGTCAATCCCGAACGGTTACTTTCCTACAAGTTATCCGTCGATGACGTTGCCAACGCCATTGAAGAGAACAATCGTAACGCCGGTGGCTGGTACCTTGATCGCGGCGCAGAACAACTGGTCATTCGCGGCGTTGGCTGGGTACGTTCCGACGACGAAGGGTTACGCGACCTTGGTAACATTCCCGTCAAAATCGAGCACGGCGTGGTGATTACGGTATCCGACGTTGCCGAGGTCGGCTTCGGTCCGGAGATCCGCCAGGGGGCGGTGACCATTACCAAACGCGATGACAATGGCGACATTCAGGACCTTGATGAAGTGGTGGTCGGTATAGTTCTCAAACGCATGGGCGCCAATACCAAGGCCACTATCGACGGTGTTAAGAAACGTTTACCCATTATTCAAAAAGCCCTGCCTAAAGGTGTATCTATCGAGCCGTTTTATGATCAATCTGATCTCGTAACCAAGGCAGTGGACACGGTCAGCAAGGCGTTACTGGAAGCCTTCCTGTTGATCGTGATTGTGCTGTTATTGTTTTTAATGAACCTGCGCGCAACATTGCTGGTATTGATCTCCATCCCGGTATCGGTAGCAATGGCGTTAATGGCAATGGCCTACTGGAATATCTCCGCCAATCTCATGTCACTGGGTGGCCTGGCCATTGCCATTGGTATGATGGTGGATGGGTCGGTGGTAATGATGGAACATATATTTCGGCACCTGTCCCACCCCGATGCCCGCCATGAGCCGCAAATCCGCAGCGAAGTCGCAGACGGGGCGGAGGACCCCTTTGATGTTGCACATGATAAGCGAGGCATCGCCCTGCGAATCCAGGAAGCGGCGCGCGAAGTGGGCAATCCGGTATTCTTTGCGGTTATGATCATTATCATCGTGTTTGCGCCGCTGTTCACACTGGAAGGCGTCGAGGGAAAGTTGTTTCAACCCATGGCCATTTCCATCGTACTGGCCATGCTGGCCTCATTGCTTGTGGCCCTTGTTGTGGTCCCGGCACTGGCAACCTATCTTTTCAAACGCGGTATCCGCGAACGCCGCAGTGTCATCATGATACCTCTGGAGAAGTTTTACCAGCGTATTTTACCCCGCGCCTTGAAACAACGCTGGATCATTGTTGGAACCGCAATAGGTTTGTTTACCATCACCATGGTCATGATTCCCAGTCTCGGTACTGAGTTTGTGCCCGAACTGGAAGAGGGGACAATCAACATTCGTGTGACGCTGGCGCCTTCCTCCAGTCTGGAAACGTCGCTGGAGGTCTCGCAGAAACTGGAACAGATTTTAATGACCTTTCCCGAGGTTACCTACGCATCAAGCCGTATCGGACGCGCCGAACTGGGCGGAGATCCGGAACCGGTATCCAATATCGAAATCTATGTCGGTTTGAAACCGGTTAATCAATGGTCTTCCGCCGGGGACCGTTACGCATTGCAGGCATTAATGGAAGAAAAGATGTCGATACACCCGGGCCTGCTGTTTACTTTCTCCCAGCCTATTGCCACCCGGGTCGATGAATTGCTCTCCGGTGTAAAAGCGGAACTGGCGATCAAATTGTTTGGGCCCGGGCTTGATGTGCTGGCGCAAAAAGGAAAAGCGATAGAACAGTTGGTGCGAACCGTCGATGGTGCACGGGGTGTCGAAATGGAGCAAATCACCGGTGAAGCGCAATTGGTTGTCCGTCCCCGGCGTGATTTACTGGCGCGTTACGGTATTCCCGTTTCCCGCATTATGTCACTGGTTTCGGATGCCATTGGCGGGTCTTCTGCCGGTCAGGTTATCCGTGGCAATGAACGTTACAATATTTATGTGCGACTGGCTAAACCGTTTCGCAACTCCGTTGAAGCCATTCAACAACTCATCATTCAGGCACCTGGCGGCGCGTGGGTACCACTGGCGGAAGTTGCCAGCGTGCAAATCGAATCCGGACCACCGCAGATTCGCCGCGATGATGTCCAGCGCCGTGTCGTCGTACAGGCCAACGTGCATAACCGTGACATGGGAGGCTTTGTACAGGAGATTCGCCAGCGCATCGACGAAGACATCGATCTGCCATCGGGCTACACGGTAGTATTCGGTGGCCAGTTTGAAAACCAGCAACGGGCACAGGCGAGGCTGATGATTGTCGTGCCATTGTCGCTGGCGCTAATATTTTTACTGCTTTATTTTGCCTTTCGTTCCATCGGCCAGGCGTTATTAATTATGATGAACGTGCCACTGGCGCTCATCGGAGGCGTGGCAGCGTTGTATTTTTCCGGTCAATATCTCTCGGTGCCCGGTTCCATTGGATTTATTGCGCTGTTCGGTGTCGCCGTTCTTAACGGGGTTGTAATGGTTAGTTCCATTAATCATCGTGTCTTCGGTGGCATGGCCACGAATGATGCTGTCATTGATGGCGCGCAATCGAGGTTGCGGCCGGTATTGATGACAGCGTCTATCGCTGCCCTGGGGTTGATTCCCATGTTACTGGCGACCGGCGTGGGTTCAGAAGTACAACGGCCATTGGCAACCGTCGTTGTGGGCGGCCTGATTTCTTCGACGTTTCTGACCCTGTTTGTTATACCGGTTTTATATCCGTCTTTTTCGCGCATGATGTTGAAAGCTACTACAAGATGACACATCGTTGACCGTTGACAGGGCTAGCGCCACTAATATTTAACATCAAACATCGTGCAACAATAACCATCAACGCAGTAAGAGTTATTGTGGCACCGCCACCTTATCCGGCCGGTGCCGCCTGTGCGCTCGAGTTACCTTCGCCATGCTTTTCCTGATCATCAGGCGGTGTTAATACCATGGCGGTGCGGGTTTCCTTGCGACCGATAGTGACCAGGTCCCAGACCAGTAACAGCACGCCCAGCATCGTGACGATGCCAAACACCAGGCGCCATTGCATGGACTGAATAAACCAGGGGTGCAACTGAGCCGCGAAATAGGCCTGCCACGTAGAGCCACCGGTGGCCCGTTCGATAAACGATTGTTCGTAGCCGGCAATGAGCATGGCAATAGTCATTCCCACAACG
>JASFMT010000084.1:0-10692 GCA_050117455.1 Gammaproteobacteria bacterium
CCACCGTCGGATAATAAACTTTATGTGAAGCCTGCGCCGGTTGCGATATCAGTGTGGTTGCCACGATCGTCATGGTGAGCGCGATCGCGGTTGCGACGCTTGTGATTCCCTGGCGTGCCGGTTTGTTTGCGGCCAGGGTCATGGCGCCGATGATCATAATCGCACCCGCGTAAACCAGGAACTGCATAGCAGCTGGCCGTTCGTCATATCCCACCAGGGTATGCAGCATTTCACCGATCAACGAATGTTCCGATAAAATTGCCGATGTGTCCCACAACACGGGTTTGATGGCCGGAATAGTACCAGCCTGTATCAGGTAGCCAGTGGCCTGCGAGGCCATGCCGGCGGCAAGCAACACGATCAACCATGCTGTAACAGTAAAAAGATATTTGGTCGGGATGCGTACCAGGCCAAAGTAAAGTGCCCCGCCAACCGCAACGCCGGCAATAATACCGAGGACGCCGCCGCTCAACATGGGTAATGCCGTGGCGCCGCCGGCGGCAATGCCATAGACAAACAATACAACTTCTGCACCCTCGCGTAACACGGCCAGTGCGATCACTACGGTCAATACGTAAAGTGGTTGCGTATTGTCGGCAACATCGCGGCCAATGGTTTTCATGCGGGTGGCCAGTTCACGCCCATGGCGGGCCATCCACAGGTTATGCCAGGCCAGCATGCCGGTAGCGGCAAGCAAGACACCGGCGTTGAAAAATTCCTGGCCCATGCCTTCCGCGGCCTGCGCGATCCCTTCGGCAAAAACCGCAACGATACATGCCCCTAACAGGCCGGCGCCAACACCGTATCCAACCCAACGGCTGCGGCCGGCGATACCTTTTGTTACCGTTAACACAATGCCGACAATCAAGGCGGCTTCGAGTACTTCGCGAAATAAAATAATGGCGGTACTTAACACAAAATTCTCCCTGGGTTATTTATCAATAGGGGTTATTTAACAATGAGTGTGCCCTGCGCGGTTTTGGGGTTGAATTCACCAAAGAATTTGTAACTGCCCGGATCAAGGGGCCCTACGTAAATTACCGCGCTGCTGTTACCGGTAATCATTTTTTCCCGGTTCAGCTCGTGACTTTCGAATTCTTCCGGTGTGGCATCCTGGTTTTTAACCACCAGCTTCACTTTTTTACCGGCGGGGATTTCAAGATTGGCGGGCGTAAATTGGTGGTCTTTGATAATGAGGTCATATTGCGGGACATCCGCTTGTGCCGCTGGGCCCGCCAGCGCAAACAATATAAGGGCGGGGAGCGATAAGTGTTTGAATTTCATAATATTTAAATATCCTCTGATATAGCTTGTCTGCTGAATTGATGTTTAAATGATAATGATTCGCATTAAGAATTACAAGGGGGTGGACGAATTTTTTCCATCTTTTTCTCTGCGGCAGGCTAAACCGCGCAATGTGTGCTAAGTCATGGCTCATTTGCCTGACTCACTGGGACAGACCGCAATAGACAGGGAGGGGCGCTCAATCGCGAGTTGCGTGATGATCAATCATCGCGCGGCCGCCGGGGGCTGACTCAGCTTTTATCGGGTGCAATGACAAAGTCGTCAGTGCGGGGAATTTTGTCGATCGCTTCCCGGAATTGCTCGGGTAGTGGCGTGAGTTTGCGTTTTTCGAGATCGATCCAGGCACCGTCCACGGTAACGGTGGCCGCGGTTTTACCATCGGTGTTTTTAATTTCGTGGATAAAAGACCAGCGTGAGCCGTCTTTGCGCATGCTTTTCAGTTTAACGTCGACGGTGATTTCCTGGTTCATTCCCAGTTCACGGTAAAAAACCGTTTCTTCGCGAAACAATACCGGTCCGAATTTCAATCGTGACAGGGTGTCGATGTCCATACCAATGTCGTCGAGCAGCTGCACTCGGACATGTGCCGCGTAATCATTGTACGCCGAGTGGCGCATGTGACGATTAATATCCACATCGGCCCAACGTATGGTAAATGTACGGGCGAACTCGTTCATCGGTCGTATTTTAGCACCGATGGTGGGTTTGCTGATACCATATAGACCTCTTTGTATAAACAGCGACAGGATTTTGATTGCCAGCAATGAATTGGTACCCGATATCTGGCTAAAAAAGTTGTTATGAAAGATTCCCCTATTGACTGGAATAGAACACCGGATGACGAACCCCCGCGTCAGCATTTCCCGGTGTGGGCGGTGCGCGCGGCAATTGTGATAACGGTATTAACCTGCATTTTTTATACGGCGTTGTTCTTGTTAATACCGGAATATAAGCAGGTCGTCGCGCAGCGGATGATAGAACTTCCCATGTTGATCCGGATCGCGTTGAATATCTATCAATCCTATCTGCTGGTATTGGTTCTGGTGAGTATCGCGTTGATGATTATTTTCTATCTTAAATCGCGCAGCGCGGCTAGCAGCTACCGGCCAATATTGTTGTTGATGAGCTTTAATTTTTTGTTTGCCGTTGTGCTGTTCGGTGTGGCAGTGGTGGGTGTGGTCTGATTGAACGCCGACTAGATCGCTTTGAGTTTTTCCCTTAAGCCGAGGATTTCGCCATCCGCGGCCATATCGAAATTTTTGTCACAATACTCGAGCAACGGGATTATCTTGAGGGCCAGATCAACGGCATAAGGTGCAAGCGATCCCGTTTCGCCGCTTTCAATCATCTCCAGGGCGCTTTCTACATCCGGTGTTTCTATGACCGCACTCTCAATATCACTTTCGTATTCTTCCATTTGGGGCGCAGTCATCGACTTGCCCGATAAATACGCCTCGGTGTGAAAGTTAACCCGTTCCAGTAAATCCTTTGGCTTGGCGGGTTTAACAATAAAGTTATTGGCACCACAGGCGTGAGCGCGTTCGCGGCTCAGTTCATCTTCCGCGCTGGTAACTACGATAATGGGCAGCTTTTTCAATCGCTCGGTATCAGAGCCACGAATGCGGCATATTAAGCCATAGCCATCCAATGTCGGCATCATAATGTCGGTAATGACCAGCTTGATTGAGCCGTTGACCTGCAGTTTTTTCCAGCCTTCTTCGCCGTCAGTGGCTTCAATCACCGAGTAGTTTGCACTCAGTACTTTTGTTAACCCCGCGCGAATGGTGCGGGAGTCATCCACAATGAGAATGGGTGTTTTGTCCGAACTGTCACTGGTAGCTGGCATACGGTAGTACTTCCGAATACTTCTTTCTGCAAGGAAACGCGTCGGTCTAATCAATCTAATTGATATTGGCGTCGCGTATTAATCATTAACTGCCTTGTAGACTAGATCGGCCCCAGGTGTGTTTCTCTTTAGGAGGCCGCTCTTGTTGTGAAGTATGACAGGGATGTAACACTCTATTTAAGCTGATAAATTTAGCGGTTTAACGCGCAAGCACGGTTTTGTGAATCGGAATGTTAAATCGGTCACATTTACGCGTGTAAGGCGTGTTGCTAAAACCTCTTCAGCAGCTTAAATATAAATGTCTAACCTGTTGTTTTAAGGTTTATTCTCCATTCCACACCAGCGTTTTGTAAATCGAGAATCCAGTCACTGTTTTTGCGTTCAGGCGTCACATTTATTGCCGATATATCTCCCGGAACACTAGAAATCAATTAGTTACGAAATTATTTCCTGCCCGCGCGAAGCGTACTGGCAGAGAGTTTATTGATATTGGATAGCAGTGATGGGTGGTGAGTGATGCTTCGATCTTGCAGTAATTTCGTTCTTTATCGCTACCATCCTTCACTGAGAAATTTTAGTCGACTATCAGGTAGGTCCCTATGCGTGGATTTGTGAAAAAATGCGTCGCCCGTTTTTGGCTGGCGGTTGTTGTCTCCTTGTTCGTTGCTTCGGCTAATGCGGAACAAATTACCAAAGAACAGATAAAAGGCCTCGATGAGCAGGTGCAGGACATCAAAAAGGATGTGTTGAATATATCGGCCGAACTTAACCTGCTGGAAGAAAAATTACTGTTTCCCTCAAACACGCAAATATCTTTCTTTGTTTCTCTGGATGAAAATGCCGGCTTTCAACCTGACGCGATCCAGCTGAAGCTGGATGACAAGGACGTGGCTCATCACATCTATAGCTTTAAGGAAGTTGAAGCCATGCAACAAGGTGGTGTGCAACGAGTATTTACCGGGAACGTGCGTACCGGAAACCATAAAGTGCAGGTGAGCGTTGTCGGTAAAGATGGCGGTAGTAAAAAAACCGATTCAGCCTCCCAGTCGGTTACTAAAGGTGTTGGTCCGCAACTCGTCGAAATTCGGTTGACAGGATCAGGTGTTGAATTCAGAAATTGGTAACTTAATTGTGTCGCGGTTCGTTTTATCTCGCCTGGTAGCCGTTGTTTTGCTGTGTAACCTGATGTCCGTCGCACAGGCGGATGTTATCAATGGTTATACCCCTGCTGACGGCGAGTTAAAGGATTTGTACTTTGGTGAGGCGCTTTATTATGCCTACCAGGGTGAGTACTTTGATGCTATTTCCCGGCTTGATACCGAGCTGGCCCAATACTATGGCCTGGATGAGCCGGCGCTAAACTCCCTCTATTATCACATCGACAACGCCGAGTTCTCGGTGGGGGATTTCGAACTTTATTATCGTATGCATAATCGTGCCGGACGTGCCATCAAGGCGGTTATTGAAGGCAACGTCGAAGAAAAGGTGCGCAACGAAGCTATTTACCGCCTGGCGAAAATCTATTACCAGAAACAGCAACATCTCAGTGCATTACAAACCATTGAAAAACTCCAGGGAGAGGTACCGGAAAAACTTCGCTTTGAAGAGCCGTTTTTGCGGGCTCAAATTTATATAGCAACGGGAAGGTTCTCGGAGGCGATTGAATTATTAAAGAGCATCGAAGGTGCCGAGGGTCTGGAAGGCTATGCCGGCTACAACCTCGGCGTTGCACTGTTCAAGAGCGGCGAAGAGCAAAAGGGTATTGCGCAACTGGCCAAGGTGGGTCAAATCAAGTCCAGCAATGAACGGGTTCAGGCCATGCGCGATAAGGCCAACCTGGTGCTGGGTTTCCGGTTGCTGGAAGCGGAACAACCCGCGCAGGCCAAACAATATTTGCAGCGGGTCAGACTGAAGGGCCCTTTCTCTAATAAAGCGCTGTTGGGTACCGGTTGGGCCGCGGCCGCCACCGGTGCCTATGACCGTGCGCTGGTGCCCTGGACCATGTTGTCCAAACGAAATATCACCAATAAATCCGTGCAGGAAGTATTGTTAGGCGCCCCGTATGCCTATGGCAAACTGGATATCTACGGCAAGGCGGCAATCCTTTACGGCCGGGCACTGGAAACCTATAGCAAGGAAATCGAACGACTCGATGCATCCATTGCCAGCATTCGCGAAGGTAAATTTCTCGAAGCGGTTATTCGCGAAGAACTGAAAAAAGACAAACTGTGGCTGGTCAATCTTCGCGATCTGCCGGATACCCCGGAAACCTATTATCTCACCCAAATGATGGCCTCCCATGATTTTCAGGAGTCATTGAAGAATTACTTTGATCTTGCCGAGCTGGAAAAACGCCTGAAGCTCTGGGCCGGTTATCTTGGGGCTTACGAGGATATTATCGCCAAACGCTCTGACTACTACGAACCTTTATTGCCGGAAATCGAGGCCAGGTTCAGGGCCCTTGATTCCAAGATGAAGTTGCGCATCGAACAGCGCGACAAATTGCAAAAACGTCTTAAGCAGATGTTGATTTCACCGCGGCCCGATTACCTGCTGACCGTGGATGAGCGTTTGATTCTGCAAAAACTGGATGCCATGGCAAAGCAGATAGCAGCGCAGGGCACCGGTAGTGACAAAACCCGGGCACGCATTGCCCGCTTGCGAGGTGTTATTACCTGGAAAATTCGACAGGAATACCAGCAGCGATTTACCGAGGCGACTGAAAACCTTAAGCAGCTGGACAAACATGTCGCCACCTTGCAGACCATTTACGATTCCTTCGTGCGCACCCGCCAGGCGGCTACCCAAAGTTATAAAGGCTATGGTAAGCCAATCCAGCAATTGCGCATCAAGATTCGCCAGGCGCTGGAGCGTGTCGAGATTTTAATGGCCCGGCAGGGGCACATGATCGAAGTGCTGGCGGTTACTGAACTCGAGAACCGGCGCAAGCGCCTTGAGCAGTACCAGGTCAAGGCCCGGTTTGCGATGGCGGAAAGTTATGACCGTGCCACCAGGAAGAAACAGGAGCAGCAAACGCAAAAGGAACTGGAAAAAGCGCAGCAGGCACAGCAAAAGAATGAGGCGCAACTGACCCGGGAGGCGCAGCAAAGCGAAGAGGCGCAACAGGGAGAGGCACCGCAAAAAGACCAGCAACAGCAGGCTTTGGAACCGGCGCAGCAGGAAAAGGACGGCGTTAGCACGAACGATAACGACACACAAAAGGCGGGCGAAGATCAATGACAGGGAAACGTCTGGCCGCATTGTTATTAGCGCTGTTGTTATCGCTATTGCTGTCGTCCTGTGCAACGGTGGATGACCACGGGACGATCGCCGAACTCGACGAGGTGGCCGTGGAACTCAAGGATGTCGATGTCGAAGGTGGCCTCGATAAAGCCATGGCCGGGTACCAGAAATTCCTGGAAGAAACACCCGAATCGCAGTTGACCCCGGAAGCCATGCGGCGGCTCGCTGACCTGAAGGTGGAAAAGGAATACGGGGTTTCCATCGATGACGAGCCGGTTGATACGGAAGCCACAACACCTGCAGCCGAACCCACCACCAAAGCCATATCGGCTATTGGTGCCATAGGTGCCAGTGGTTTAGCCGGTGACGGCTCCAAGGATGAAAACAAAAAAGGCGCGATGGCGCCTGTTGTTGCCGGTAAGGCCGAGAAAGAATTTGAGAAAAGCGCGACACAGCAGCAGCCCATAGAATCGGGCAAGGCGCAGGGACCGCTGCAACTTCCCAAGGGTGAGCCCGGGGCTGACCTGCAAAACGCCGGTGCCCAGGAAGCGATCAAACTCTATAAAAAGCTTCTCGAAAAATACCCGATGTATGAGCGTAACGATCAGGTGCTTTACCAGCTATCGCGTGCTTATGAAGAAACCGGGCAGGTGGATGAAGCCATGGAGGTGATGAACCGGCTAGTCAAGCAGTTCCCTGATTCACGCTACAACGATGAAGTGCATTTTCGCCGGGGCGAGTACTATTTTACCCGCAAGAAATACCTGGATGCCGAAGAAGCTTACGGCGAATCGCTCAAGTACGGTGTGGGTTCGGTTTATTACGAGCGCGCCCTGTATAAAAAAGGCTGGACCTTTTACAAGCAGGAACTCTATGAAATGGCGCTGGATGAGTTCTTTACTTTGCTGGACTACAAGGTCTCGATTGGATTTGATTTTGACAATATCAAGAGTGACATCGAAAAGAAACGTATCGACGATACGTTTCGCGTTGTGAGTCTCGGGTTCTCGAACCTTGGTGGCGCTGCGGAGCTGCAAAATTATTTTACCCGAAAAGGAGGGCGCTCTTACGAGCACAGTGTTTACAAGCAGCTGGCGGAATTTTATTTCGACAAGCGCCGCTACAGCGACGCCGCCACCACTTATAACACATTTATTGATGCCAACCCGTTTCACAAGAAGTCGCCCCATTTCAGCATGCGGGTCATTGAAATATTCATGAAAGGCAACTTTCCCCGCCTGGTTATTGAAGCCAAGAAATCCTTTGCGTCCACCTATGGAATCCATGCTGAATACTGGAATTATTTTAATCAGGCCGAATATCCGCAAGTACTGGGTTACCTGAAGACCAATATTACCGACCTGGCCAATCACTATCACGCCCTGTACCAGAACAAAAAGTTTAGCAAGGATAAACCAAAGAACTTTAACGAAGCAGTTCATTGGTATCGGGAATTCCTGAAATCCTTTCCCCAGGATGAACAGTCGCCTGCTATTAACTACCAGTTGGCGGACCTGTTTCTGGAAAACAAGGATTTCAAGCTGGCCGCCGTGGAATACGAGCGTAGTGCTTACGACTATCCGGTCAATGACAAGTCACCCAAAGCCGCCTATGCCGCCGTGTACGCCTACCGGGAATACCTGAAAAAAGCACCCGCGCCACAAATAAAAGACGTGAAGCGGGAAATTATTCGCACGTCGTTGCGGCTTGTCGATACATTTCCAAAACATGAAAAAGCGACGATTGTGCTGGGTGCGGCGGCGGACGATCTGTTCGCGATGCGGGACTTTACCCTGGCGATCAAGGTAGGGCGGCGTTTAATCGAGGAATATCCGGGTGCCAAAGCCAGGATACGCCGTGGCGCCTGGTTAGTGGTGGCGCATTCGTCCTACAAGATCGAGCAATACCGTGATGCCGAGCTGGCCTATATCGAAGTGCTTAACCATACTGACACCGACAGTAAAGAGCGTAAGGATCTGGTCGAGAACCTGGCCGCCTCTATCTATAAACAGGGTGAACAGGCCAGGGAACAGGAGCAGTACACAGTAGCAGTCAGCCATTTTCTACGCATCGCCGATGCCGCCCCGAATTCAAAAATCCGTCCATCGGCTGAATACGACGCCGCGGCCGTACTCATCCAGATTATGGATCTGGAACAGGCAGCAACCGTATTGCTGTCGTTCCGTCAGAACTATCCCGGTCACGAACTCCAGAAGGATGTCACCAAAAAGATCGCGTTTGTTTATAAAGAGCTGGGTAAATTCGGTCTTGCCGCGAAAGAATATGAGCGCATTGCGGCGGAAGCAAAAGATGAGGATCTGGTTCGTGAAGCTATGCTGACCGCGGCGGAACTCTACGAGAAAGATACCGATACGGATAACGCCCTTCGCGTTTACAAGTCATTTGTCATGAAATTTCCGAAGCCGCTCGAATTCGCCCTGGATACTTATTACAAGATCGCGATGATCCACAAATCGGTGGATGATCTGGCCAGCTACCGCAAAACGCTGCAACACATCATCAATACCGATGCTACTGCCGGCGAAGAACGCACCGACCGCACCCGCTACCTGGCGGCCCAGTCATCGCTGGTCATCATCGAGCCGCGCTTTGATGACTTTATTGCATTAAAGCTGGTGAAGCCGTTCAAGGTCAGCCTGGGCAAAAAACAAAAGTCCATGAAGGCATTAGTGGCTGACTACACCAGGCTGGTGGATTATAAAGTCGCCGATGTGACTGCGGCTTCTACTTTTTACATTGCGGAAATCTATTACAATTTTGCCCGCTCATTGCTGGAATCAGAGCGGCCGGAAGGTCTCAGTGACCTGGAGCTGGAAGAGTTCAACCTCATGATCGAAGATACCGCCTTTCCATTTGAAGAAAAGGCTATCACGGTTCATGAAAAGAATATCGAGCTTCTGACGATAGGTGTTTACAGCTCCTGGATCGACCGCAGTATTGAGAAGCTGGCCAAACTGTTACCCGCCCGCTACAACAAACCCGAAGAAACAACTAACTATATCGCAAAACTGGATAACTATCGTTATTCCTCGCCACGCTTTAAGCGTGAGGATGCTACTACCGGCTATATCGCCAGGCTGGACTTTTTTAGATACGCGTCACAAAACCAACAACAGGCCCATCACAAAACCAATACCAATGCCGACATTACTAAACAAGAGGAAAAGGACTATACGCAGGACGCTGTTGTAAAAGGAAAAACTGTTCAAGGTGGTAGTCAGACTGGAGCACCGCCTCTAGCGTCGGATAGTGCCCAACGTGATGACGTACCGGTTGACGCTGAGCAGAAGCCGGCAGTGACGAACTCCACGGACGAAATAGTTCAGGACGAACAGGCTGGCGGCAGCGCCAACATGCCACAGGCAGCGGAGCAGTCAGTTGTTAAGGGCAAAGTGCCGGCAACGGATGAGACGATCAAGGAAGTAGCTCCCCCGGAACCGGAAGATGTTGAAGTTGCTGTAAAAGAAAGCGCGGAGAAACAGCGTGATTCAGTAGCAACTGGGAAAGATGCCACTGATAAAGATGGTAAGGCCGCCAGCGAGCAAGTTGAGCCTGCGGCTGATTTGATCGCACGGGAGCCATCTCCTGTTGACGATGCTAAGGATCACACTACTGGCGAACCGAAAGCAACACAACAAGGGCTGGGTAAAGCAGAGGATGCGGAGGCATCGGAAAGTGGCGAATCCCTGGAAAATAGTCAGCATACTCAAGGACCTGCTGCAAAGTCCGAAATAGAAGGTTTGGGCGACAAGGAAGCAGCACCGGATGTCGTTGCTCCACCGGAAGGAAATCGAGAACAGGGCGCCGCAGAACAAACAAAGCAAAGTGTTGCAGAAAGTGAAAACAGCAAAGTGTCACAACAAGACAAAGAACAATTGTCCCCCGAACCATCGGTGGCGGATCCGTCAGACACACAAAATGCTGTAAATGATCAGGTAGTGGATGTCGAGGAGGCCGCGCAGTAACGGTCTGAATACAAAACTATACCTGACAATGCCGTTGCGCTGTGAACTAAGACGGTCGGTATGATGGTTGAAGAGCCATCAAACGTAAAAAATTGTTGTTTTATCAAGTGGGCATAATGAGGCAGTAACAGAGTATTAATGGGAATGGTTGTGAGAATCGTCAAACAAACTTCAACACGGGCAATCGTTCGTGCCACTCGTTACGCGGGGCTGCGCGGGTTGGCTGCTATTGTTGTTTTGCTGTTGCTGACAGCGTGTGCTTCCAATGCACCAACGAAACAAGATTCGAAAAAGACAGTAAAAAAGAGCTGC
>JASFMT010000085.1:0-10680 GCA_050117455.1 Gammaproteobacteria bacterium
GAAAAAAAAGGGCGCCGGTCAGGGCGCCCTGGAGAGTCTCTCAAAGTATGAGGAAGGGTGTACTTTGAAGAGAGGATCGTTAATTGGTTATTTGGCCTGGGTAAATTCGGGGTAGGCTTCCATCCCGCATTCCACCAGATCCACACCTTCGTATTCCTGTTCCTCGGTGACCCGGATGCCCATAATGGCTTTCAGGGCGCCCCAGACGATCAGGCTGGTGACGAAGGTCCATACCAGGATAGTGAACAGGCCGGTTAACTGGGCACCGAAGGTGGCTTCGGGGTTGGTGAAGGCTACTGCAATGAGACCCCACATACCCACGGTACCGTGCACCGAGATCGCACCTACCGGATCGTCGACTTTCAGTTTGTCGAGACCAACGATAGAGAACACCACGATGATACCGCCGATAGCGCCAACAATAGTGGATGCCAGCGGGCTGCCAGCCAACGGTTCCGCGGTGATGGCCACCAGGCCGGCTAACGCACCGTTTAGGGCCATGGTCAAATCAGCCTTACCGAATACCAGGCGGGCGGTGATCAGTGCCGCAACCACACCACCGGCAGCGGCCATATTGGTATTAACGAAGACCAGCGCAACGGCATTGGCTTCACCGACGTCGGAGATTTTCAGTTCCGAACCGCCGTTAAAACCGAACCAGCCCAGCCACAGAATAAACGTACCTAATGTTGCCAGAGGCAGGTTGGCGCCGGGAATCGGGTGGATTTCACCATTTTTACCGTACTTGCCTTTACGGGCGCCAAGTAACAGTACACCGGCTAACGCAGCGGCTGCACCACACATGTGCACGACGCCGGAACCGGCAAAGTCGTTGAATCCCAGCTGATCCAGGAAACCGCCACCCCATTTCCAGTAGCCCTGCATGGGATAAATGAAACCAGTCATCACCACGGCGAAGGCCAGGAATGACCACAGTTTCATACGTTCGGCGACAGCACCGGATACGATGGACATGGCCGTTGCCACGAACACCACCTGAAAGAAGAAATCTGACAGGCCGGAGTAATAAGGCGCGCCATCGCCACCGGCGATAACCGCAGCGGCTTCGTTATCAGCTTTACCCAGTATGCTGCCAAAACCCGGCCACCAGGAGTTTACCGCTTCACCGGGATACATAATGCTGTAACCCATGAGCATGTACATGATACATGCGACGGCAAACAGTGAAATATTCTTGGTTAATATTTCGGTTGTGTTTTTTGCGCGGACCAGGCCTGCCTCAAGCATGGCAAAACCTGCCGCCATCCACATCACTAACGCGCCGGATACCAGAAAGTAAAAGGTATCCATTGCGTAGGCTAACTCTTTAATAGCTTCCACTTTTTCTCTCCTCCAAACACTCTTTGATTAATAAATATTTCAAATTCAGGTTTACTACAGCGCGTCTGGGCCAGTTTCACCCGTGCGGATGCGGACGACTTCCTGCAGATCACTGACGAAAATCTTTCCGTCGCCGATCTTGCCGGTATTGGCTGCTTTGGTGATGGACTCAATGACCTGGTCCAATAAACCGTCATCGATCGCGGCTTCAATTTTTACCTTCGGTAAAAAATCCACCACGTACTCAGCGCCGCGGTACAGTTCGGTGTGTCCTTTCTGGCGTCCAAATCCTTTTACTTCCGTGACAGTTACGCCTTGCACCCCGATCTCGGATAGCGCCTCCCGAACATCATCTAACTTAAAAGGCTTAATTATTGCGGTTACTAACTTCATTTTTTGTCTCCTTTAATCAGGGCCGTCCGAATAAGGAAGGCCGCTAATTACCCAAGGGGGTATTAATCGGCATTGTGGTTAATCCAACCGGTGCGGTACGTTGTCTTTTGGTTATGATCAATGACAAGGCACCTAACCCCTTCAACGTTATCTGTTTAATACAGTCACAGGAGGCATAGCACGGGGTGTGCCATGTGATGTTTTTATATATAAAACAACGGAATAACGAGTTTTCGCAGGTTTTACATTAATTATTAGCGCACCAACTTGGAATATGCACCAAATCAGTGCACCATTGTGGTGCGCCCTTATGGATCAATGATTCGGTTTCGTGGCGTTCAAAAGTGGATGTGGTTGCCCGCTGTGAACGGCAAAGGTTTGACAGGTAATAACGGTCATCAATGTCGTTCAAGAATGTACGCTTGATTTTGGCGTACGTTATAATGGGACCGCACAACCTGAAACCGTTTTGATGGTCGTTATTGCGATTCAATGACGATCACTAAGTGGGCTTTCAATGGCGTGGCCTTTCAATGGCAAGTACAAACAACCGGGAAGTAAATATGGCATTTGACCCCAAACAACTCGATGAACTGACCGACAAAGTCATGAACCTTTTACCCAAAGGTGTACGGGATGTTCAACAGGATATTGAAAAGAACGTTCGTGCGGTACTGCAAAGCACGTTCGCCAAAATGGATTTAGTGACTCGGGAAGAGTTCGATGTGCAGTCCGCGGTTTTGACTCGAACCCGCGAAAAACTGGAACAACTGGAAAAGCAGGTTGCAGAGCTGGAAGAAAAGTCCCGGTAGTGACAATCTACCCGTTGGCACGATGCTTCTTCGCTATGGGTTTTTACCCGGGCATTGTGTCGGCCGGATGGCGTCCGAAAAAGCAGAGTGAATATTCACGTCACGAATTGATTGCCGGTACCGATTGGCAATGGTAGTTTTTCCGCTGACGCAAAAATAATTACAATATTCCAAGCTAGTCCAGTCTCTACTATGTCGTTAGCCGTCGTTTATAGCCGGGCGCAAACCGGCATCGTTGCTCCACTGGTTACAGTGGAAGTGCATTTGTCCAATGGGTTGCCCTCGCTGTCGATGGTGGGTTTGCCCGAAGCCGCGGTCAAGGAAAGCAAAGACCGGGTACGCGGTGCCTTGTTAAATTCTCAGTTTGATTTTCCCGCCCGCCGCATTACTGTCAATCTGGCACCCGCTGATTTACCCAAAGAAGGCGGACGTTTTGACTTGTCCATTGCCATTGGCATATTGGCGGCATCGGGACAACTTCCTTCCGATACCCTGTCGCAATATGAATTTATCGGGGAACTGGCATTAAGCGGTGAATTGCGGCCGGTTAAGGGCGTGTTGCCCGCCGCCATTCAGGCGCGGGACGCCAAACGCGCCCTGTTTGTTGCAGAACAAAATGCCGATGAAGCGGCGTTGGTCAGTGATGCAACGGTCTTCGGTGTCAGGCATATTCTTGATGTGTGCGCCCATCTCAATAACACAGCTCTACTACCGCCGCATACATTGTCTGCGTCATTGTTGAAACATGATTGCACAGTGGATCTGGCCGATGTTCGGGGTCAACAACACGCCAAGCGCACCCTGGAAATTGCCGCGGCGGGAGGTCATTCGCTGTTGATGATCGGTCCGCCGGGAACGGGCAAAACCATGTTGGCCAGCCGGTTACCCACCATTATGCCGGCGATGACCGAGGCCGAGGCGCTGGAAGCGGCAGCGGTGGCTTCCATCAGCGATCAGGGTTTTGACTTTCGGCAATGGGGCCGACGAAGTTTTCGCAGCCCTCATCACACTGCATCCGGCGTGGCATTGGTGGGCGGCGGTAGCAATCCACGGCCCGGTGAAATTTCATTGGCCCACCAGGGCGTATTATTCCTCGATGAATTACCGGAATTTGATCGCAAGGTATTGGAAGTGTTGCGTGAGCCGCTGGAATCCGGGCGCATCACCATTTCCCGCGCGGCGCGCCAGTCCGAGTTTCCCGCGCGTTTTCAACTAATTGCCGCCATGAATCCGTGTCCCTGTGGTTATCACGGACACTCAAATGGTCGTTGCCATTGCACCGATGATCAAATTCAACGTTACCGCAACCGGATTTCCGGACCGTTGCTTGACAGGATCGATATGCACATTGAAGTACCGCACGTACCTAAAATATTGGGTGTAACCGGTAATGATTCGTATGAGGCGGAAAGCGAGGTCGTACGGGCGCGTGTAGAACAAGCCAGGCAACGGCAACTGGCGCGTGGCGACAATATCAATGCGAGGTTGAGTAACCGGGAACTGGAGCAGGTATGCCGTCTTGATAATGAACAGATTGATATGCTGGAACGTGCGATAAACCGGTTTGGTTTGTCATCCCGCGCTTACCACCGCATATTGAAAGTCGCACGGACAATTGCTGACCTGGAAGGGAGCAACCGTGTGCAAACCCGGCATCTTACCGAAGCTATCAATTATAGAAGACTGGATCGGGAAAGCGTTCCTTCTGCCTGGCATTAACTAAGTTTATCAAAAAGCCGCTTTCCTTTTATTTGTCGGTGAAAAGGGAATATGCCGTTAAATAAACCCTGACAATTCTGAAGTCTTTGCCAACATTCCTTGTATAAAAGTGATTTGTAGCGCTAGCGACATCAATAATTCGTATTAGTGTTAAGATTCTTCACATTGCGCGTTTTGAGTTGATCCGGCTGCATCACTAAATATCATTTGCACTGTGCTCGTTGATGAACAGAAAATGGTCTGGTTTACTGTAACAATAGAGATAGGATGATGAATTACGCTGCCTGACTGCAAACGTCCTGTAATGAGAGCAATCAGTAATCTGTTAAATTGTAACTAAACCTGAAATGCCGTTTGGGGCAGTCATTGATCTGTAGTGTACCGAATGAACCCAATAGCTTCGGCACATCATTATTTTTGTCGCGATGTGACTATAATTACCCTGATAGTGCAATTTAAAATGATCATGATACCCAGGCGCTACTCACGATGAAAGTTGCCGACAAGACGAATGAACAACTTTTAAAAGATCTGGCTACGGCAGAGGCTCGTATCGCCGAGCTGGAATCGCAGCGTGAACAGGCCGAGGGAACGCTTCGCCAGCTTAAAGAAAACACCGACCGTTATCTGGACCTCGCCGAGGTGATCCTGGTGGCGCTGGATGACAAAGCCAATATTACAATGTTAGGTGGAAGGTGTTATGAAATACTTGGATATCAGTCCGATGAGTTAATTGGAAAGAACTGGTTTAAAGTTTGCCTGCCTGAAGAAGAGTACGATCATGTGTATGGTGTATTTAAAAATATTATGGTGGGCCAGCAGGAGAACGTGGAGTATTATGAAAATGATATTTTAACAAAATATGGCTACAAATTACATATTGCCTGGCATAACTCGCTGCTAACCGACAGTGATGGGCGTGTCATCGGGACGTTGAGCGCAGGTATCGACATAACGGAACGCAAACAGGCGGAGGAAATTTTAAGACAAAAAGAAGCGCAATTTCGCAATATTATCGATGCATCTCCCGTCCCCTATGCGTTGAACGACGAACGGCAAAACATCATCTATCTGAATCCCGCGTTCATTAATTCTTTCGGCTATACCCTTAAAGATATCCCGACCCTGTCGCATTGGTGGCAGAAGGCGTATCCGGACCCGGTTTATGCTGACTGGGTATCAGCAAGCTGGCAAGACCGCATGGATAAAGTCGGGAATGGGGGTGGCGGCTTCGAACCATTGGAAGTCAATATTCATTGTAAGGATGGTGCGCAGCGAACTGTATTGGCCAGTGCCGCGCCGCTTGGTGATGCTTTTAAGGGAAACCATCTGGTCATTTTGTACGATATCACCGAGCGCAAGAAAATGGAGCATTCCCTTGCTTCCAGCGAGGAACGATTTCGTGCCATGGTGGAAAATGTTCCTGGTGTTAGCTACCGCTGCCAATGTGATGAGCATTGTACAATGCATTTTATCAGTACCCAGATAGCACAATTAAGTGGATATCCTTACACAGATTTCATTAATAATAACGTGCGTTCTTACGCTTCTCTAATTCATCCAGAAGACCGCGAACGCGTCCGAAAGGAAGTGTATGCCAGTGTCAAGGCTAAACAAGCGCTAACAATTGAATATCGGATTTTGCATGCTAATGGTGATGTGAAATGGGTATTTGAGAAAGGTCAGGGAATATATGATCCTGATGGAAATGTCATGTCGGTTGATGGCGTTATTCTTGATATTACAGATCATAAGCGGGCTGAAAGAGCATTGCTGGAAAGTGAAAGGAAATACCGACAGCTTTTCGAAAACATGACAAGCGGTTTTGCGTTGCATGAGATTATCTGTGACACAAAGGGAGATCCGGTTAATTACAGGTATCTGGAACTAAATCCTGCGTTTACCAAACTGACAGGCGTTCCGGCTGAAGCGCTGTTGGGAAAGACCATTCTTGAAGTACTGCCCGATACGGAGAAATACTGGATAGATATCTTTGGTAAGGTTGCCCTTACTGGAGAATCTATTGCGTATGAAAATTATTCGCGTGAACTGGATAAATATTTCGACACATGGGTATTTAGTCCGCAAAAAAATCAATTCGCTGTCATATTTACTGACGTCACGGAGCGCAAAAAAGCTGAAGGTGCGCTAAAGGAAGGAGATAAGCATTTCAGGGCATTATTCGATCAGTCGTCATTTGGAGTTGCAAAAATCGACAGTCAGACCGGCAGCTTTCTCAAGATAAATCAGCGCTATTGTGATCTGGTCGGGTACAGTCCTGCAGAGATGATGCAGTTGAATTTTCAAAAGATTACCTTGCCGGATGATCTTGATAGAGATTTAAAAAATATGGATCGGCTACGCTCTGGGGAGATTTCCAGGTTTCAGGTGGAGAAACGGTACCGCCACAAGAATGGATCGATAGTATGGGTGAACCTTTCGGTCTTGCCACTATGGGGCAAAGGCGATCCTCCCGATTTTCACCTGGCGATAGTGGAAGATATTACCGAACGTAAACTGGCAGTGGAGAATCTGCAGCGTCAGAAAGATGAGCAACAACAAATTATTAATACTATGGTCGATGCCGTTATTACTATTGACCAACAGGGTTTGATTCAAACGTTTAGCCAGTCTGCTGAATCCATGTTTGGGTACAACGCCAGTGATGTTATCAACAAAAATATCAAGGCATTGATGCCTGATGATTATGCCGAAAATCATGATGATTATATAGCCAGCTATCTTGAAACAGGCGAAGCACATATCATTGGCTATCCCAGGGAAGTTGCAGGCCGGCGTAAAAGCGGTGAAGTGTTTCCGCTGCGCTTGTCTGTGGCCGAATTGCCTAGAACGCGAGACAACAAACGCCGATTTATAGGCTCCTGCCAGGATGTTACCGTATTTAAACAACAGGAAGAGCAGCTGCGTCGCAGTCAAAAAATGGATGCCTTAGGTAAGCTAACCGGGGGTATTGCTCATGATTACAATAATCTGTTGGGTATAATTCTGGGGTATTCCGAACTCTTGCATGAAGCGCTGGCCAGGGACCCGGAACTGGAGAAATATGCGGCTGAGATACATCACGCAAGTGAGCGTGGGTCTAAGTTATCGCGGAAATTGCTGGCGTTTTCTCGTTATAAACAGCCGGAAGCTGATGTTGTAAATATTAATACGTTAATTACTGCTGAGAAGGATCTTTTGCAAAAAACCCTGACTCCATCCATACGTTTGGAGCTTGATCTTTGCGATGGGATATGGCCGGTATATGTTGATAGCAGCGATCTTGAGGACGCCATTCTTAATTTGGTAATCAATGCATACCATGCAATGAAACCGGGTGGTTCACTGACAATTACCTCGCAAAACGTTCATATTGGTCGTCGTGATAACTTAACCAGAAAACTAACAACCGGGGATTACGTTAAGCTTTCTTTTGCCGATACCGGTTGCGGGATGGATAAAGAAGTACAAAATAAAATATTTGACCCGTTTTTCACGACAAAGGGCGACGACGGGGTTGGGTTGGGGTTAAGTATGGTTTATGGGTTTGTTACGCGCAGTGGTGGCGATATCGTCATAAATTCAACACCTGACCAGGGTAGCAAATTTTATCTGTATTTCCCACGATACACACAATCGATTCCTGCTGAACCGGTAAAGAAAGTATTAAGCGATAATGCATTGGAAGGGAAAGAAACCATACTCGTGGTGGACGATGAAGCTGCCCTGGTTGATCTCGCCAACAAAACGTTATCTCGAAAGGGGTACAATGTGCTGATGGCTGATAACGCTAAACAAGCCCTGTCTATTTTGCGGAATAATTCTATTGATTTGTTGTTGAGCGACGTTGTGATGCCGGATATGGACGGTTATCAACTTGCAGCCATTGTGCAGCAGCAATTTCCAGATATAAAAATACAGTTAATGAGCGGCTATGCTGAAAATATCTACCATGAATATGTGAACTTCGAACTGGAAAAACGTCTTTTGCGGAAACCTTTTGCCGCGCAAGTATTGTTACGACGGATAAGAGAAATGCTTGATGACAAACCCGTTGAGCACTCACTAGATAAGCCAACAATTATGGTTATGGATGACGAGGACAGTATCCGGGAATTATTTAGAATTAATCTCAATAAACTGGGTTATGAACCCGTGCTGGTCGACAATGGCGAACAGGCTGTCAAAATGTATCAGGAGGCAATGCAACGTAACGCTTCATTTGACGCGGTCATACTTGATTTAAGCATGCCGGGTAGCATCAGCGGGCAAGAGGTGGCACAAAAAATACTTGCGATTGACTCCCGGGCGAAACTGATTGTATCCAGCGGTGACTCTTATGGTAAAGTCATGACCAACTATGAGCATTACGGTTTCAAGGGGGCGGTGGAAAAGGATTTCGATCGGGCAAAACTGGGTAACGTTATTTCGCAGGTTCTATCATCAGACGGGCAAGCGTGATTTTATTAGCCGGCATATATAAAATCTTGCGGCAGGCGTGAAAGCTGGAATTCCTGGTGGTCTCAGGCTATTCGTTGATTGTTGTCTGATAAAGAAAGTCAAACAGTGAGATGTTGTTTTATTAAATCTTCCCTGAGTTCTTCCATTTTACCATTTGCCACGCTGCGGCCATTATTCATAATCACAAAATCTTTTCCCACCCGACGGGCGAAGGGGAGCTTTTGTTCCACCAGCAACACAGTGAGATTTTCTTCCTGGTTCAGCTTTAAAATGACATCGCCAATCTGGTGAACAATATTGGGCTGGATGCCTTCGCACGGCTCGTCGAGGATTAACAGCTTGGGTTCAATGACCAGCGCGCGGCCGATGGCCAGTTGCTGCTGTTGACCGCCGGAAAGGTCACCACCGCGGCGTTTCAGCATGTCCTTGAGTACCGGGAACAGTTCATAGATTCGTTCCGGGATAACTTTTTTGTTGTCCTTGCGAGCCTGTAATCCAATCTGCAGATTTTCCTCCACCGTGAGCTGGGCAAAGATTTCCCGTCCCTGCGGCACATACCCAATGCCGATGTGCGCCCGCTTATCGGGTGGCAGACTGGCAATGTTTTCACCGTCAAATTCAATGGCGCCGGACTTGACAGGCAATAACCCCATGACGGATTTGAGCAGGGTGGTTTTTCCCATGCCGTTGCGTCCCATCAAACAAGTGCAATTACCTTCGCTGATTTCAAGCTCAACGTCCCACAGGGTATGACTTTCCCCGTAGTACTGGTTGAGATTGGAGACTGCTAACATATTATTGCTCATTGAATCGGTTGCTCGCTTATAGTCTTTTGCCCTGATCGCTACTCGCCAAGGTAAACCTCGACAACTTTCGGATCATTTTGCACTTCATCCATACTACCTTCCGCCAACACGCTGCCTTCATGGAGTACCGTAACCGTACGGGCAATGGAGCGCACAAAGTCCATGTCGTGCTCCACAACCACCACCGAATGCTCGCCGGCCAGGCTGGTCAGTAGTTCGGCTGTGCGTTCCGATTCCTGGTGGGTCATGCCGGCCACCGGTTCGTCCACCAGCAATAAAAGTGGTTTTTGCATGAGCAGCATGCCGATTTCCAGCCATTGGGTCTGGCCGTGTGACAACAGGCCGGCGCGTGAATGAGCCTGGTCTTTTAAGCCAATAACCTCAAACACTTCATCAATATGGTCTCGTTGCTCACCATTGAGTTGTGCCACCAGTGTGGGCCATACAGACTTGTTGGTATGTAAAGCCAGTTCAAGATTTTCGAAAACCGTGTGATGGGGAAACACGGTGGGTTTTTGAAACTTGCGGCCGATGCCCACCTGGGCGATTTCATGTTCGGACATGCGGGTAAGGTCCATGGTCTGGCCATAAAACGCGGTACCTTCATCGGGGCGCGTTTTGCCGGTTATGCAATCCATCATGGTGGTTTTGCCCGCGCCATTAGGGCCGATAATGCAGCGCAATTCACCGTGATCAATGTATAAAGTCAGATCATTAATTGCCTTGAAGCCATCAAAACTGACGGTCATGTTCTCGATGTAAAGAATGGGACCTTTCTTGATGTCCACCATGCCTGGCCGCACGGGACGAATACCGGAGGTAAAGGGAAACCGGTCTTCAGCGACAAAATCAAAAACGCGATCGCGGCGCATAACTTCGCGAAGCTTCTCCAGCTGGTTCATGACTCTGCCTCCGCGCGCTCGGAGGTGCTGATGTCGCTTCCTTTTGAGCCACTGTTAGCGTTGGCGCGTTTGCCCTTGAACCGTGCTATTAATCCGATAATCCCTTTGGGTAAAAAGATCGTCACCACGATAAACAGCGCGCCCAGCATAAACAGCCACACTTCAGGCATCGCGGCGGTAAAATAAGTTTTGGCATAGTTGACAGCGCCAGCGCCAAGGGCGGCTCCGTACAACGTACCTCGTCCA